>JANLUJ010001290.1:0-5070 GCA_031363425.1 Pirellula sp. | reverse complement strand
CCATGCGGTGCGGTCTGAGAACTGGCGTTATATCCAATATGCTGACGGCGGAGAAGAATTATACGACGAAGTAAACGATCCGATGGAATGGACGAATGTTGCTAACAAAAACCAATTTGCAGGAATCAAAGAGTTGCTTCGGAAATCTATCCCAACTCTAAATGTTTCAACGCCCAAAGAGAGAGCACCCCGGGCAGCTAAAAAGTAATGTAACGTTGTTCGAACGGTAGCCTTACCACCAGGGAAATGCGGTGAAGCTTTTTTCGTCAAGGTAGGGTCAAGGTAGGTAGGTCACTCGCGCCGGGAGTGACTTTGCCCTGCTATGTAGCGTCAAATGGCTTATTAGGCGAGCGACAGACTGAAATCTATCTGTAGCATGGCCCCCTGGGCCGTGCGAAACTTGGGCCAGGGGCCCAAGCTACGGTAAACCAACTCCTGCCGCTCGCCTTAGCGTTACTCCTGGGCTGAAAAACCTGCAACAAAAATTTCTTGACGTCGCCTTTCTTGGATTGTTACATTATTCAACGCTAGCAAACGGACGTTACTCTCTCCCTTTCGGAGCGACTATGAAACGCAGTGTGTTCTCGTGGCAATCATTCTTGTGGTCTCTCGGTCGAAAAGTAGTGTGGAGTCGCATCCAACCACCCAAAAATCCAAATCGCAGGCCGATTTGGGAATCTCTGGAAGCCAGGCTCCTCTTGGCCTCAATGCCGATAACCGCAGAAGGCGAAGGTACGTACTTTCAAACCATTTGGCTGCAAGCAAATGGGAATACCTTGGACGCCAATTCCAATCAAAACGGGATTGGATATGGCGGTGTTGACTATGTTCCAGGAGTACAAGGACAGGCGTTCAATCTGGATGGCATTAACGATGAAGTGCGAATCACACGCGAGTATCCAAAAAATAGCGAAGGTTCCTCTTATTCGTTTTGGTTCAAACGGGACATTGGCGGTTTAATCGTCGACCGGAATCTACTGGCATTCAGAGCGAAAAACGGTTCGGGATGGGCGCTGGTTTCGAAATCGACGGGGGCGATCGAGTTCAAACTAGATTCGATTGAAAAGCGAAAGCCAATCTTCACAAGTGATGTTTTGGACAACGGTTGGCACTTCGTCACCTTGAATATCAACGAGACGTTGCAGCAGATCACGGTACAAATAGATTCAGGGACGGAGGTTATACGAAACTTTCGCGGGCAGATTCCTTCAGCCTCGACTGGATATACAACCGTAGGCGCAAGCGCTTTTGGTGCATCTTGGTTTGATGGTCGAATCGATAATCTACGTATTATTGATCTCGCCACTTGGAATTCTCGTACAGGTCTTCATCAAAATTTTTTTGATGAGCCAGTACCAGTTATTGGGAACATCCAGTTATCGGATGGGGTTTCCGTGAATGCAATGAGTGTTCCGGAAAATGTGTCTCCCGGAACGCTGCTCGGAAAAGTTCAATTGGATACCGACGGCGGGAGATTCTTCTTTGCAGACGATTCTGGCGGATCGTTTCAGATGGATCCGGCCGGTAGCATTTATGTGAACCAGGGTTCCAACCTCGACTACGAAGCGCACCCGGAACGCTCTATTACGGTCGGGGTCAAAGGGGCTAATTCCAGGATCGGTTACAAAACATTTCCGATTCATGTTATCGATGTCAACGAACCGATCCAGGACCTTGTGATCGCCTCTTCCCGAATCAATGCTTGGGCGCCAGCAAGCACGCCGGTCGGCCGGGCCAGAGCGGTTGACCCTGATGTAGGTGAAGCATTTGAATACGCTCTTTATTCTGAAAGCAACAATTCAACGAGTTTAACAGTTGGGGCATTTTCGATAGATCCCCTGTCGGGCTCCATTGCTAAAACAACGACTCAACCGCTTACCTCCCTCAATTCTGCGATTACCGTCCAAGCGACCGATCGGGCTGGTCACCGATTTCGGAAATCCGGGCAGATCGAGTTCGAAGATTCCTTGCCCAGCATGTGGCCGGCGGGAAATGCAAAAGAGTTTTGGATAAGCGCGGAGGTTGTACAAGAAGGCGAGTCCGCTCACCTTAAATTATGGCGAGCAAGAGCGACTGACAATTTGATCGTGAGCTATTCGACCGAAGACCGAACTGCAATCGGAGTGGGCCGGACGACGGTGGGTGGAGATTATCTGAGCAAGCAGGGAAGCATCGTGTTTACCCCAGGTGAATACGAAAAAGAAATCGAGGTCGTCACCCTCTACGACTATCAAAACGAAGACCTGGAATCGTTTCTGGTTCGCGCAACGACGGCTGAGTTTGGAACCGTTACCTCTGCCATCTCTATCAACAACGCGGCATTACCAACACTTTTCATCAATGGTCAGGACATTAAACTTTCGGAACCAAGAATATACGTAGCGGAGGGGGCTACCGCCGTTGTCGAGATTTCCGAATTGGCAGTCGTCCATGGACCAGTCGCCTATGGGGCCCGAACATCGTTTGAGTATTCGACCAAGAACTGGGGGGCCGTTGACAACGACTACGAAATGAAACAAGGTGTCGTCGAAGCCACATCGTCGGAGAGTACAAAATTTTCTGTTCTTATACCGTCAACCAAAGACCTATTGAAAGAGCATGATGAGAGTTTTTTGCTTCGCATCAAGACCCCGTGGAATACGTTAGAAGAGATCCAAATCACAATTGCGGATGGAACCAACGAAATTCCCAAAGTGCGTTTCTCGCGCGCGATGGAATTTGCAAATGAAACAGAGCAAGACTCGGATACAACTCCAGTTTTGACCATGAACATTCCCGAGGGTGGACAGGGTCAGTTTGGAATTCAGTTCGAGGCACCCTTTGATGTGCCCGTCACAATCGCTTACGAATCGATTTTCGGGAGTGCTACTTCCGCGGACTATGAACCCATTCAAAGCAGTGTTACGTTCTTGCCTGGTGAACAATGGAAGCCAATCCGTATTCAATCCCATCGCGACTATTTAGACGAGACGGATGAAGTTTTCTTTATGTCGTTGGGCACCCCTTGGGATCAAGTATCTGAATCAATCGTTTGGATCCGAGATGAAAAGCTCCCAGAACTTCAAGTGTCCGACGTATCTATTCTAGGTGGCAACGTGGCCGCATTTACAGTATCGCTTTCAACCCCAATGCAGACTACCGAGATCGCAAGTTTTTCCATTCGATCTGGAGTGTACCGCGAGAATGTAAGCAGGTCTGAACAGTACGGTTTAGTCACTTTCCAGCCAGGCGAGACCCAAAAAACGGTACTCGTGTCGACTGCTACCTGGATTCCGCCGGAAAATGGTGGAGCGACACCAACTCTCCCCAAAATCTCAGATTTTTTCTTGGACGTATCTGTCCCTTGGGCCAGGGATATTGGGCGGGCTCTCGTAACTTATCCCGAAGGTTATCCCCTCAACGGGTTGGGTTTGGTGGATGCAAACGACATGTCGGTTATTTACGATCTTGCAGATCTATATGGAGCCACACAGACGACGGGCTATTTTCCAAACTACTTCGCAGCATCGCTATCCAACAAGGTGTACGAATCTGCAAGTGTGGTCCAATCGCCGACGCATGGGCGCATCGAAGTCTATGCCGATGGCGCGTTCAAATATCGTCCATTCGAGGGATTCACTGGCCTCGATTCTTTTGGATTCATGTTAAGCAATGGCACAAGCACGGACACAGCCCGCGTCCATATTCAAGTTGTGAACGATTCGCATAGCGATTTAGATCACTTTACGTTGTCCGGCGGAGGGCAAAATGAAGTCCTTCCTACCGTCTTTTCCAACGACGTTATTGTCGGACTAAAAGGGCTGGCGTTCCGCGATATCGCTCCGACTATTTCGTTCAACATTAATTTGCCAACCACATCGGACTATGTCGAGCAAGTGTGCCGCGCGAATAACGATTCTTACTACTACATCGGAGACTCCAGTAGCAGTTATTCCGGAAAGTACTTTGCGAATTACGACCCCGAGAGCCCATCATTCTTATATGTCTACTGCGACCGGCACCGTTTGTTTGATAGCCTGTCCGACGGTTACGACAGCAACCAAATAAAAGATCGATTGAATCTGAAAGGGTTTCCTAGCGGAAGGGTCCAGTTTGATGCTCCCTTTACCTACGGAACCGTGCCGCTTCTATCGATTCCATACGAAGCCAAGCTATTGAACGGGTTCGAGAATTCCATCGCATCCAACAAATTGCATTCGGAGGTCCAAGTTCAGTTTACATCGTTTGTCGAACCCCCACTTGCACGAAGCGATCAATTTGGTGGTGTCAGTTCACCCGTTTATGCGAACACGACTCGAAACATGGTTGGGAATGTTTTTGAAAACGACTTTGCTATCGTCCGCGACACTGCGGGTGTCGTACGCGATCTAGCAGGGCGAGCGATTTACGCATCCTCAGCCAGCGATTGGGAGAGCAGGCGCCTGTTGCAAACGGTCAGCATCCCGGTTGGGTTTCCGAAACTTGGTCGTACCGTGCAAGGCGGTTACTACTCGATTCAGCCCGATGGCGATATTCTTTACACGCCGCCCGTCGGTTTTGTAGGTGTCGACTACATGACTTACGTAATCAAGGCTGATGACGGTGAAATGGGAATAGTCAGCGACGCGTTCATTGCCAATGTCAATGCCGGCGACGCTTTTATTGGCGGACGAATAGCAGTCCTCGTTGATAGTATACCAGTGTCGAATCCGGATACCAAAAGTTCAGATGTGCAACCGTACTCTGTATGGACACACACACAGTCTGGCGTGGACACCTATTCAGGTGCAGATCAAGGGATCTATGTATGGAATGATCATAACCAAGCGTCGATAGATCTTGAGATCGACGGGCTTAGTCTGTTAGGAAATGATGTGGGTGGGGCTGGACCACTGGAGGCCTTCGTTTTCTATGCCAAAGGAAATCCAAATAACCTAACCTATGAAAAGGGGTTGATTGGCCCTGTCGTAGCGCATGGCGTGAAAGGATTGGAGTTCAAGGTGCCGGTTGGATACATTGGCGACCTGACACTTTACTACCATCTGCGTGATCATCATGACGAATTGCTTACGGGCTCCTCGGTGTCGTTGT
>JANLUJ010001283.1:0-3665 GCA_031363425.1 Pirellula sp. | reverse complement strand
TTCGTAACTCCTTGATTGCACGCCATACGATTGCTATTTCCTCAACTTGCCGCGGTTTACTACGATGCGATTCAAAGCGGCAATTGTAGTCACTGTTTGCATGGATGCGAATTTGCCGAACGCTTGCAAATAAACAACGTCAAAAGGAGTTTCGAAATGACTAAAGTAAGCAGCAGTGTCATCCAGCCTAACGCATCCTCGGCAAGCACAGCCGCAAACTCGTTAAAAGGTAACGGCCTCAACGATATCGACTTGACTCAATTTCTAAATTTGATGTTAACAGAGTTGCAAAACCAGGACCCGTTGAATCCAACGGACAATGCGGCCCTACTGCAGCAGGTCGGCGAGTTGCGAGGCATCAGTTCGAACGATCAGCTGGTAAACACGCTCAAGGGATTCTCCAACACACAAGAATTGACCACTGCCAGCAGTCTAATTGGGAAGACTGTAAAGGGTTTGGATGATGCGGCAAAAGAGGTAAACGGAGAGGTTACGAGCGTTTCGGTCAAGATTGACGAAAAAGATCGGAACAAGCGTCAGGTCCAGGTGCATGTGGGAGATCAAATTGTCGATATCAAAAATGTTCGTGAGATCGATGACAAGGTGGTCGTGCCCGCTACCTCATAATGCTTGCATTGTGATACGTTAGGAGGCTTGCCGCCGACTTTCGCGAACATAGATTTCAACTTTGTTCAACGAGTTCGCGAAGGCAGGTGAGTTATGGGCTTGGCATCAGCTCTAAGTACAGCGTTAACCGGAATGAGCGGTGCTGAAAAGCAGATCGACGTCTTGGGAAACAACCTGGCCAACTCGCAGACGGTCGGTTTCAAGGCCTCCGAAGTGGTGTTTGCAAATCAGTTCTTGCAAACGCTTTCTCTTGGGTCATCGCCAACCTCGGGGAACGGCGGAACCAATCCCCGGCAGACCGGACTTGGTGTTCAAGTTGCTGCAATCAATCCGAATTTCACGCAGGGAACGATCGAGATTAGTTCTTCGCCATCGGACTTGGCGATTCAGGGGGATGGCTTTTTCCAAGTTGCGGGTGGGCAAGGAGAAAAGCTCTTCACGCGGAACGGCATTTTCAAACTTAACAGTGCAAATGAATTAGTGACTTCGACTGGCAATCGATTGCTCGGATTCGGCATCGATGAACAGTTTAACATTCAGACAACTCAGCTTGCGCCGCTAACGATTCCACTTGGAACGGAAGCGGTAGCTAAAGCCACCAACAGCGTCACGCTCGAGGGGACCCTGACCGCTAAAGGGGACATCGCTGACACTTCAAGGGTAATTCAGAGTTCAGTTTTGGGGGATGGAAACGTTCCTCGGCCCACGGGGGCTGGAATCAACGTCGCTAGCTCAACTGTCCCCAATCTAGTTGGCGTCACGACAAACAATTCTGAAGGGGCGGGTGGAACTCACGTAGAAGGTTCTGTGTTTCAATACCGTTTTACCTACCTTGACAGCAGTGGCAAAGAAAGCCTTCCTACTGCTGCACTGAACGTAACGGTTCCCGCAGGAAACGGGAATGCGGACAACACCATTTCGATCAACCTTCCAGCCGCCAATGCACAGTACTCGCAGGTAAGAGTGTACCGGACAGCACCCAACGGAAGCGATTTTTTCAGAGTCGGTTCGGGTGCCAGTGGTTCGACTTTTGTGGACGACAATTCAGCCGTACTCTCTGCTCCTTTGCAAGCCACAGGGCTGAATGGAAATTACTCCTACATGATCACATACTACAAAGCGGGGGAACCCGAATCTCGTCCTTCGCCTTTGCTGGGGCCACAAAATGTGGTCAACGGTCGCGTTCTTCTGGGTAACTTTCCAGCACCGCCCGTTCCGCCCCCTTCAGGAGGATTTCCTGCATACGACCAGGTGCGAATTTATCGTAACTTGGCTAACGACCCAAATTCTTTTTATCTAGTCGATACGGTTGCGCCGACTGCGAGCTATACCGATGGAAGAACCGATGCTGAGATTAGCAATCTGAGCACGATCGGAAACAAAGCGGTAAATCTAGATGGCCCGACAGTCGACAGCAATACACTATTGGTCAACATCACTCGGCGCGACGGATTTGTGTACGACAAGCCATTTGTAGTTGGAGAACTAACCTTCAAGGGTCGAAAGGGTGGGCGACTGTTGGAAGAAAAGGCATTCAACATTACCGCCACATCTACGGTTCAAGACTTGATGGGGTTCATGAAAGACTCGGTAGGTATCGTGAGCGATAGTGGCGACGCCACTCATCCAGTGGTCGCGTCTAAGAATGTTATCCCGGGTGAAAGCGGATTCCTACAACCGAATAGCTATCTTTCGAGTGGAGCCATTCGATTGGTTAGCAATACAGGGACGGACAACGCTCTCGGTATCGACCTTACCAGTTTCCGAATTCGAGAACCCAACGGCACGATTTCGACGCCGAACTTGGGCTTTGGAACACTTCAAGAAGCAAAGGGACAGAGTGCAGTTACCGACTTCATTGCCTACGACTCACTTGGCTTACCCATTCGAATGCGATTGACAGCGACCCTCGAGGAACGGACTGACCAGCAGTTGGTTTATCGATGGTATGCGGACAGTTCAGACAACGCAGTTAGAGGCAACACCGAAATTGCGGTTGGAACTGGATTGATTTATTTCGACGGAAACGGCAACTACGTTTCATCGACCAGTTCTACTGTTGCGGTCGACCGAAGCGGGTTGCCAAGCACAAAACCATTGCAATTCGAATTGGATTTTAGACAGCTGTCGGGCTTGGCCGCTGAAAAAGCGAATCTTGCAGCTTCGCGTCAAGATGGCTCTCCGCCAGGAGTTTTGACTAGTTATGTGATTGGCGAAGAAGGAACGATTCGAGGTGTTTTTAGCAACGGAATCTCGAGAGATTTAGGGCAAATTCGGTTGGCGCGATTTTCCAATCCAGGGGGTTTAGAGCAACGAGGGCAGAACCTTTATGCTCAAGGTATCAACACGGGATTGCCTATTGAAGCCCGACCATCGGAAAACGGCCTGGGATCGTTGTCCGCAGGCGCTCTCGAACTTTCTAATACGGACGTGGGTGGCGACCTTGTTACACTTGTCCTAGCGAGCACCATGTATCGAAGCAACGCCAGAGTTATTACCGCAACGCAGCAGCTCTTTGATGAATTGCTCAACTTGAGGCGATAAAAAATCGCACTAGCACGACGCGCGAGTTTTGAAGTTGCACATTCCTCAGAGCCGGAGGCTCGACAGAACTTAGCCGGTGGTGAAACCACCGGAATCGGAGCAAATTGCGATTCCGAGTCCCGGAGGGACGGCAGACCGTTGTTGCTGTCGTCCCTTCGGAACTGTACATGAGGTGGTTTCATTCGGACCGGGGTTTTGCAACCCCGGCTAAGATCTGTCAGTCCTCCGGACTTAAAACAGTGCATCTAAACGAAAAAGCCCCACTCAACTTAGATTGGTCACGCCCGATATCCAATCTTGGGCCAAGTGGGGCAAGTTTGATCGCGACTCAACTCGAACAACTTATTCGTTTCTATATTCTAACTGTAACCGATATTTTTGCTCCATGCTGCTTTGTCAACGAAATTTTTCAGGGAGAATTTCTCTACCTTTCGTCATCTTGAGTTTTGCCGCCTGAGCAACCAAAACTCAAAAAACGGTTCCCAGGTATTGTT
>JANLUJ010001282.1:0-1623 GCA_031363425.1 Pirellula sp. | reverse complement strand
TGAGGAAGAGCAATAAACAGAAAGAACCATGTCTACCATCACCCAAAAAACCTACCAGCTTTCGTCCTACATTTGTGGTCGGCCAATCCACACCGATTCGCAACTCTTGGTGCACTATCCCTACGACAATTCCCTCGTCGGAACGGTTAGCAAACTTGGCCCCGAGCACATAGACAGTCTGATCGAGGAATCCCTGTCCGGCGGGTCCGACACGACTCGCTATGATCGCTCTGCCGTTCTAAACACTGCTCGAGAATTATTGCTGGAACGTGCCGACGAATTCGCGAACTTGATCCGCATGGAAACCGGACTTTGCATGCGAGAAACCCAATACGAAGTGGGTCGTGCATGCGATGTGTTTCAATTTGGTGCCAGTGAAGCACTCAAAGACGACGGTCAGATTTTCTCCTGCGACGTTTCTCCACAAGGCAAGAAAAGAAAAATTTTTACGACCCGCGAACCGCTAAGACTCGCACTCGCGATCACCCCGTTCAATCATCCGTTGAATCAAGTCGCTCACAAAATCGCGCCCGCGATTGCAGCGGGCGTTCCCATGATCGTAAAACCGTCCGACAAGACTCCGTTGACTGCGATCAAGCTGATCGAGTTGATGTACGAAGCTGGCCTGCCCAAGCATATGCTTAGTATCTTGGTTGGAGACATCGCAACCGTTGTCGAGCCGCTGATCGCCGATGAACGCATCGAGTTGGTTACGTTTACCGGCGGCACCTCGGTTGGGAAAAGGATCTCCAAGATTGCCGGCTACAAGAAACTTTGTCTGGAACTTGGCGGCAACAGTCCGCTGATTGTCATGGAGGACGCGGATATGGAGATGGCTGTCAGCCTCGCGGCCGAAGGTTGTTATCGAAACTCGGGGCAACGCTGCACGGCTGTCAAGCGATTGTTGATCCACGAAAAAATAAAGGCAGAATTCACGGAAAAATTCGTAGCCAAAACAGCGACCTACCTATGCGGGGACCCTGCCGATCCAAGAACGATTGTTGGCACCGTTATCGACGAAGCAGCCGCCAAGGTACTTGAGGATCGAGTTACCTGGGCAGTGGCGAGTGGCGCTAAGGTTCTGTTTGGCGGCAAACGCAATGGAGCATTGCTCGAACCTACGGTGATCGATAATGTGCCTCGCGACGCTGTGATGATTCGCGAAGAATCGTTTGGCCCACTTGCCCCGATCATTGCCGTGGCCGACATCGAAGACGCCATTGCAGTCGCCAATGATTCAAAATTCGGACTATCCACTGGAGTTGTCACCAATAATTTGACACACGCCTTGGAGTGCATTCGCCGCATCCGAACGGGAACAGTAAATATCAATCAGGTCCCAGGTTACCGAATCGAGTGTTCGCCATTTGGGGGCGTGAAAGACTCCGGACTTGGAGTTAAAGAAGGGGTCATCGAAGCGATGAAATACATGACCTACGTCAAAACGTTTTCATTGCCATGGTGAACAGTGGGGTCAGCATCCTGCTTGCCAATCGGAACGTCATGCGAAATCAGCAATCTGAATGCTTACGCCACATTTTCCAACACCAAAGTAAATACTTGAAGACGCACTAGCGCTTTGTCCAGATTAGATTTCTGGGTAGTGGATCTTGTTAAAGATCC
>JANLUJ010001260.1:0-17546 GCA_031363425.1 Pirellula sp. | reverse complement strand
GCCTTGGAACAAGAATCATTTTAAGACTTGGAAAGCGATCTGCCAGCTCCGCGAAGGCGTTGAGTACGATCGTCTCTTCTGGAGACTGAGTACTCCCAGCAAGAAACACCATTTGGTTCTCATTTAGACGGAGAAATCCTTTTCGTTGGATGACATCGCTAGCAATTCGGTTTCCCGTTGCTCCGTCGAATTTGACGTTTCCAGTTACGGACAGTCTGGACGGTGGAACCCCAAGTTTTTCAAAGCGAGTTGCATACGAACTTGATTGTGCACCGACCCAGTCGATTGTCTGCATGCAACTGTGAACAAGGAAAGGGATTCGCGCGTAACGCCGGAAGCTGTGTTCGCTCAAGCGACCGTTGATGACGGCAAGCGGACATCCGACTCGTTCCGCGATGAGCAGCCAATTTGGCCACAACTCTAATTCAGCTAACACGATGAGTTTCGGTTGGAGGACACGAAACGATTTTCTTATGGACCACGTGAAGTCGAATGGCGTAAAGAAAAGCCAATGCTTTGCGAAGAGTTTGATGGCTAACTCCATACCGCTGTCGGTTGAGACTGAAATTGCCAGACGAAGATCTGGTCGTTCCGTTTCGAACAGTTCGACCAAGGTTCGCAGGACTTGCACTTCACCTACGCTCACTGCATGTAGCCACACAACTGCAGAAGCCGTTTCGGTAGGTTGAAGGCAGGGAGATCGGCGAAGTCCGAATAGTTTGTCGGTCCATCCGCGTCGATACCGGCCATGTTTCCAGCTCCGCCAAACAATCCAGGGACTGACAATTACCAGGAAAAGCAAGTACAATCCATTTAACAAAACTGACATTAGGGAATCACGTCCATGCTTTCCATTTGCTTGGCTGTGCGAATTGGCCGCGAAAAAGTAACCCGACACATTAGCTTGCGTCGAATAAGATAACATTCAAATGAAAAATGTAGTACCTCTTTCTGTCACTGATGATATGGATGAGTCAACCGTCTCCACTCGTATTGAATCAACAATCACAGATGGATGGTGGATCGAAGTACTGTCCTTGATACTGTTGATCGGTGGTGTAATCGTTGGACTGAATTCTTGGGTAGACTGGTTTTCGTCGGTCGATCGCGTTATTTGTTCGGTTTGCGTCGCGGTGGGGTTGATTGTTGCGTTTGGCCGTTCGGACTGGCAGGGCGAGTCTTCGAAGTCCCGTTTGATGATTGCTTTGTCAATGTGGTGTCTAGCTGGGCTGGCGATTTGGATAAGCTTTTCCTTTGCGAGGCCCAGGCTAAGCGGAATTGCATGTGGCCTGAGTCTTGCCGGTTGGTGCACAATGCGAATTCTCGGCGAAAACATTCAGCAAAGTTTGATGTTAGGATTGGTGTTTTGGATCCCGACCGCCATCGATGCATTTGCGTCCCGTGGCGCATTTGATTCGCTGGAATCGATTGCCATCAACGTTACCTCGGGAATTGCCGACGCAGCTGAGCAGTCTCATGTTCGCGAGGGAGAGCGTCTGATATTTGGTCTGGGTGTGGCGGACAGGTTTTCGTGTGTTGGCAAGTGGGACAGTGTTGTTAGCTTCTTTGGCATTGCTCTGTTTTGCATTTTAGCTTTTCGTCGGAATTTATTAGCCGGAGTCGTGGCGATATCTATGTCGGCATTTGTTTGGATTGCGGTAAGGGCGAGCGCGTATGTTGGACTGGCTTGGTTGGGGATCCGGAATGGAATATGGTACGATTGGTCCTTCGGTTTCGAGTTAGGACTCTTCGTGCTCGGTGCCATTTTGGTTGTCAGTCTAGATCAGTTTACCTCCGCGTTGCTTGAACCCATTCCATTTGAGTTCATCAACACAGACTTCCCCCTTTTTGCTTTTGTTTGGAACTGGCTTTGTGGCTTACCTGCTCTGTCGGTAAGCGTACCGCAGCGCGATGGAGAGTTCGGCGAAGTGGAGGACGATTTTGACGAAGTGGAAATGGGGACTTAAGAATGACAACTTCAAGCTTTCTTAAAAATACGCTATGGGTAGGAAGCGAATTCCTCAAAATATTTTATACACCTGTGGGCGTTGCCGGCGGATTCATCGATGCCTTTCGGGGCTGGAAATTTTCGCGAAGCTGGGTGCGGGTCTGGTTCCATTTGCCTTCTTTGATTTTGTTGCTTGGCGTTTATATCGTATTTTTCTTCTCTTTTTTTAGCCGAGTGGACAGTCGGATTCAGCTCTTCTCGGTAGAGAGTGAGAAGCAAATTCCTACAAAGACACTCGAGGCCATTTGCAACAGTCTTTTCGAAGATGACTTTTGTAAGGCTATTGACTGGGTTACGGCCGAGAAGGTCGAAACCAAAATGGACGCGGTTTCCGATCTGAAGCATCGTTACGTGGAACTACTAAGCAAACGCGTACTTACTAAGCAGCCCACGAACCAAGCGGCTCATTATCGTTTGGGTATGATCCACATGCTGACAGGGCAATCCGACGCCGCGGTTTCCGAAATGTCCGAACTTGCGAAGGGACAATTCGGTGATTGTCCCCAAGCGAACGCTTGGATGGCAAAGGACATTTTGAAACGGTCGGTCGCTGGAACGGGGTTTTCGGCTCCCGAATTGACATACCATTTGGAAAAGGCAACGAAGTGGAAAGAAGTCGATTTCCGTTTGATTTCATTCTACGCCAAGATGTTAGAAAAAATGGGCGAGAACGACAAAGCCGTTTCGGTCGCCAGGCAGGCAGCGAATTTCAGGCCGGAATTACAGCTAGAGCTTGCAAGGGTCTTGCAGCGCATCGGCTCTAAAGAAGAAGCAAAGTCGGCGGCAAATATTGCTGAAGATATTTTCATCAAGCGGCTAAACGCCCCAACCGAAAAGGAGTCCGATCGAATTGCGGTTGCGGAAGCTCGCGTGATGACAGATCGACTTGAGCAAGCTGCCGAGATCTTGACAGAAGGCCTGCAGACCAAGACCAGCGGTCCCGCGACCAAAAGGGAGTTGTCCGAAATTCAAAGACTGATCTATCGAAGATCGATCGTCAAGACAGACGAAGGTGAATATTCAGCCGATGTTTCATTGCTCGAAAAAGCGGCTGAGTCAGACCCCTTAAATGCAAACATATCCACCGAAATTGCGAACATGCTTCGATTGAAAATTTTGCCAACTCAGAATCTAAAAAATGTGCTCCTAAAGCAATTGGAGCTTGGGATCAGCAGCGTTCCGAGCCATATTGCTCTTGCGGAAGGGTACTTTGTGTCCGGCAAAGTTAATCTGGCGATCAAGAACTGGGAGCTCGCTCTAGCCAAAGATCCAAATAACCTTGGAGTGTTGAACAATTTATCGCTTTGTTTGGCGAGGGAATCGGAAAAGAACGCGCCTCGTTCGCTTGAGCTGATCAAAAAAGCAGCGGCTCTAGCGCCGGCTAGCGCAGAAATATTCGATACATTTGGCGATATATTGGTAATCGCGAAACGACCACAGGAAGCCATCGGCAAATACGAACACGCGGTAAGGTTAGAGCTAAGTCGAATCGAAACCCGCAGAAAATTGTATACGGCGTATAAATTGCTTGGCATGGATGGGCAGGCCGAGGCGACGTCGGCTGTTATTAAAGAAATGGAACGAGCCAAGGAATTAGAAGAAGCCAAAGCGAAAGAAAAACCGCCCGAAAAATAATTGCGTTGGTTGCGATCAAATGTTCGGCAATGCCTTGCTATTGACCGACATTGGATTTCGCATCTTCGAAAGGGCGCGATCGAATTCCGAACCTCGACCAACGACAATCGTTTGGAGTTCGCCAGAGTACGGGTGTCTGAAATCGAGACGCATCGAGGTTAGCAGCATGCGGCAAACTCCAGTTTTTACCAATACGAGCTCATTGCACGGATTGTCTCCATGTCGATGATCTCCAACAATTGGGTGGCCGATGTACGACAAATGGCGACGAATTTGATGCGTTCGGCCCGTAAGGGGTTTGATTTCTAGCAATGAAAAAGAAGACGATGTACTCGGGGTCGATGCTTCCACGATCGGCTTTGATGTTGACAAATTAGTAGCCGATGCTGAAGCTGCGAATTCGGATGGGAGTTCAAATCTCGCCAACGTTTGAAATTCGGTCATGGCGTCCTTTTCATGCGTGTCCGATGTAGCCGAGAGTGGCTTGTCAATCAAAGCGGTCTCTGGGGTCGAGCCACAGACTAGGGCTTGATAATATTTCGCGACCATTCGTCTTGTAAACAAGTCCACCATCCTCGCGGCCGCCACTCCGCTTAAACCGAACAACATCAAACCCGCGGTCGGCCGATCCAAACGATGGACCGGAAAGACGTGGCGATGCAGTTGATCCCGAAGCGTTTGTAGAAGGACGGGTTCATGCGCTTGGGATGATTTGCAGCGGTGCACAATTAGGCCAGCAGGCTTGAAAACAGCAACAAAATTCTCGTCGCGAAAGACGATTTGCAATGGTCGATCGAGAGTCTCATCGATGAAATCATCCGTTTCGACTGACTCAGGGGGTGTCATTCTAATGCTCGTAAGCCGAAGTGAATCCTGTTCGAACAACTACTTGGATTTGACCTTCTTGCCGCTTCTTTTTTCTAAGGCTTCGATAACCCTAGCCCGATCGGTAAGCTCCTTTTCTCGGGCCAAGCAGGCGAGCTCCCAAGCCATTTTTTTTCCGTACCGTTTCCATGCGAAGCTCAGCTTTTGACGCGTTCCATTCGTGGTAACCCAAGAAGCACAGTAGCCGAAGGACTCCGCATTCTCCCAACGAACATCGACATTTCGAACTAGGTGCACACCAACTTTGCCGGACGAGTTGCGGGACGTTTTCCGGTCTCGCGTGGTTTTGATGGGCGCTGCCGAAGCTGCCCAATCGGCGTAACATGCCTTTGCCGCTTTGAGCGATTTGGTTTTTCCGCCAAGCGTTCGGTCGTTAAAAAACTGTTGCCTTCGGATTCCGGCCCGCGTGATGCGGACCATCCATCCGCGGGTGGATACACCTTCGTATTCGATTCTAGTGATGCCTTTAATTGCTTTGGTCATTTCTGGCGTCTCGATGTATTTTGGCAGACAAACCCTCAAACATGCGATAATCTTAACCAGCACTCACAACTTTAGCAAATAGCTGCACCTAAGAACGGTCGTGCTAGAGAACCGAGGTTTGGAAGACTTTGATACACCAAAATAACGACGCGGCTAGGGTTGATCAATCACACCTGTTGTCCCTCTAGCTTGGCTCTTTTCTTGGCGATGAAAACCAAGTGGTGTCGGAGATGATCAATGTACTTGCCAATCATTTCCGCTAAGGAGACTTTGCCACTTTCGGTATGGATGCCAGTCCTTTGGAATTTCGAATCGGGTAGCGCTCTCAGGATCGTCGCCGTCATGGCTCGATTCTTCTGGAAGAGCTCACAAGCTGCAAAAGGATTCAATTGATCCGATCCAGGCAAAAGGCTGAAGGCAGTTTCGTCGTAACCACACAGTAACGGATTGTCCATGCAAGCGATGCGTTTCATCCGGTCTGAACCAATCAAATCGCTATCCAGCATGTGAATCGCGATTTGGTGGAGAGTCCAGGATCCATCGGCCTGTTTTGCATGCAGATGCTCAGCGCTCAATCCCCAATATGCCTTGACCAACTCCGCTCCACCCGCTGCATACAATTCAATTTTACTTCGATCCATGTTCCTCTTTCCTAAGAGTGGCCTTGCCCCGTGACCCAAGAGTCAAATGGCCATCGAGGCTACGCAGCTCCAGCTATACTCTATCCTATAGATAACACCAAGTATCATTATCATAACAAATAAATTGCAAAGTGCAGGTCCATTTCTCAAATCCAAAACGTGCTACATGTTCCACGGTGACACGATGCGTAACACAATCGTCCTCCACTTCAATACCATGTGTTGCCTTTGCTTTTGTTCGGTTGCCTATTCGCAACAGGCTTCGCATGGTGTTTCGGCTTTGGCGACACAATTGAAGGTGCCCAAAACGCACATCATGAGTGCGTCGAGTCCGGTAGTCGACGTACATACACATTTTTTTGTCAAAGGAAAACATGATGCCGAACTTCTAAGGCAGTACGTGGCCATGATGGATCGCAACAACATCGCCGTTTGTGTATCGTTGGATGCGACGCTGTTCAAGAGACTAGACGAGCATCGCAATTTTTTGTGTTCCGAATTTCGCGACCGATTTGTGGTCTTTGCAAACATGGACTTTCAAGGATTCGGTCAGGACGATCTGCCAGAAACGTGGAGTTGCAATCAACCCGATTTTGTCAGGAGTATCGTCGAAAAACTGAAAGAGGCTCATGCAGCTGGATTGATCTCCGGATTGAAGTTCTTCAAGGACTTTGGTCTCAGATACCGCAATTCAGATGGATCGCTCGTTGAGATAGACGATCCTCGCTGGGATCCGATCTGGACCATATGCGGCGAACTTGGACTGCCCGTGATCATGCACACAGCCGATCCGGGTGCCTTTTTTGAACCGGTTTCGCCCTCCAACGAGAGATTTCTTGAACTTAACGTTCACCCCGATTGGTCTTTTGCGAGTCCTAAATTTCCAAAACGGAATGCGTTGCACGAAGCTCGTAACCGTGTCATTGCGAAGCACTCGAAGACAATCTTTATCGCCGCCCATTTCGGAAATGATGGTGAGAACTTATTGGAGCTGGGCAGTTGGCTTGATCACTATCCCAACCTGTTCGTCGAGTTCGCATCTCGAATCAATGAGCTAGGCCGTCAGCCATATTCCGCGCGGCGTTTTTTTGAAAAATACCAGGACCGCATACTATTTGGAACCGATGGTCCGTGGCCAGAAGCCAGACTCCGTATCTATTGGCGTTTTCTCGAGTCCTGGGACGAGTATTTTGACTACTCAGAAAAACATCCCGCGCCGCAAGGTGATTGGAGAATCTACGGCATTGGGCTAGATGCAAAAATCCTTGAAAAAATCTACTCCAAGAACGCGGCCAGGATCATTCCTGGCGTTCGGGAAAGATTATCGAACTTCCAAGGCGTAAATGCCGTAAAGTAAGTCTGCCTATCTATGGTATGATAGGTTTTCTGTTTTGCAAAGAGTTCGCGAAGGTGAGCGAGCGTGCGTTCACGAGCCGGAGCTTGAGAACAAAAAATACCTTGAATGCGATGCACCAACCTGACAAAGTTCATTGAATGATTTCGGCTGAAAACTTGACGAAGCAGTTCAATGTGCGAGGTGTGCCTCTTGTCGCTGTTAACCATCTCTCATTCCGCGTTTCGAGTGGGGAAGTCTATGGGCTGCTGGGCCCAAACGGCGCTGGCAAGACAACAACGTTGCGAATGATTATGGGGCTGTTGGAGCCAGACAGTGGTTTCGTCGAAATCGGCGGTATTCGGTCAACCAACAAATCTACCGATATCCGAAAGCAACTCGGCCTCATTTCGACCAATGACGGTGTCTATCCATGGTTGACCGTGCGAGAGATGTTGATGTACTTTGCAGATCTGTACGCGGTCGAACAAGAGCTGGCGCGAGAGCGATTAGATGAGTTGGCAAATCTACTCGATCTCCGTAATTTTATCGACCAGCGCTGCAGCACGCTTAGTACTGGTCAAAAACAGCGAGTTACATTGGCTCGTGGGTTGATGCATGATCCACCTGTCATGTTGCTCGATGAACCGACACGCGGCCTGGATGTTGTCGGTAGTCAAGCCATTTTCCGGTTCATCGATTTGTTAAAAAGACGAGGAAAGGTTGTTCTTCTATCTACTCATCGTCTCGATGAGGCCGAACGTGTTTGCGATCGATTTGGTCTACTGCATCGAGGCAACCTTCAGTTTGAGGGAACTCTTGCTGAACTGAGAACGGCTACGGGAAAACCGCATCTCGTCGACATGTTCATTGCATTAATGGATGCTCCACAGAGCGCTGCACCATTAGCGAGTCCTTCCGAAGAAACGTTGCCTCAAGCATGAACGAATATTTGAGCAACGGCCGACTTTGGCGACTGTGTCAAAAGGAACTTCGGGAAAGCCTGCGCGATCGTCGTACCCTCTTTACGTTGGTGCTGATGCCAATTCTGGTCTATCCGCTCTTGAGTATGGCCCTACAGCGATTGGTGATCGGCGCAAACACCAAGTCTAAACCCGATCCCGAGTTTGTGCTTGGCGTTGTGAACGATGAAACTGCGAACAAGATGAGGGAGATGCTCCAAGAAGCTCAGAAAGTAATTGACGCCGGTTTTGTTTCACCCATCAGTGTCGTGCGGATCGCGGACCAAAAAGGTAGCGTTGATCCCAAAAGCGAAACAAATGCAGTTGAGCCAAAAAAACAGCAGTTGGAGGAGTTGCCGTCATTTGAAATTGTCGTTTCGGATCTCGATACTTTGGCGAAAGGATTGCGAGATGGACATGTTGATCTAGTCATATCCAAACTGAAGATCGAATTGGTCACGTTGGATAGAGGCGCAGTGCCATCTCATGAGATTCAGTCCGAGTTTCGTCAAAACGATTTCCGAAGCGAGGCTGCGTTGGCCGCGATTCGTCGTGCAACGCAATTGCTCAACGATTACCAGGCTGATTTGATTCGAAAACGTGTAGATCGGAAGCTCCCCGTGGCGATGACGTTCAAGGCAACTGGTATCGCGGAAAAAGTGGACCTATCGTCTTCCATCGCGGGGGTCATCCCCCTCGTATTGATCTTGATGACCATAACCGGTGCGGTTTACCCCGCAATCGACTTGACCGCTGGTGAACGGGAACGCGGTACCATGGAAGCGTTGATCGCAACTCCTGCACCACGGTTCGCTTTGCTGCTGAGTAAATACGTTGCCGTGGTTACGGTGGCGGTGTTGACCGCGTTGGCAAATCTGTTTGCGACCTGGATGACGCTCTCTTTTGGCGGCTTGGGGCAAGCCCTCTTTGGCAAGAGCGGTTTTTCCATATGGATGCTGGTGCAAATACTGCCGTTGCTTGTTATCTTTGCGTCGTTCTTTAGTGCAATCCTTTTGGCTCTTTGCTCGTTTGCTCGCAGTTTCAAAGAAGCTCAAGCGTATCTTATTCCTGTAATGCTTTTGTCGCTCGGACCTGGTCTAGTAACCCTGATGCCGAATGTCCAATTTACAACTTTGCTCGGAATTGTACCGCTCCTCAACATCCTGATGCTTTCACGCGACATTATGACGGGGCAGTCTTCTTTGGTGCCTGCGTTTGCAGCCGTTTTTTCGACGATCATCTATGCATGTGCGACGTTGGTTGTAGCATCGCGTTTGTTTGGCGCAGAAGCTGCTACGTCAGGATCGCAAGAGTCATGGTCGGAGCTTTTCGGTCGCCCCAAGAAACGACAAATGCTGCCAGACGTCGGCGAACTGGCAATCTATCTGGCAATCCTGTTTCCTGTTTTTTTCGTGGCTTCGAATCTTGGCGGTATCTTCGAATTAAAGGGGAGTTGGGCATTGTTCTTCAACGCCGCATTTTTGTTCTTGTTATTCTTAATCCTTCCCTTGGCGTACGTTTGGTACCGACGCGTCGACATCCCAAACACCTTTAGACTTAGCGAGGGCATCGGTATTGGCGAACCGATTTTTAAACGCTTGGCCCGTTGGGTCGGCTATGTCGCAGCCGTCGTATTGCTAAGCGCTGGTTTGTGGATGGTGGCATTTGAAGCGTACCTGCTTTTCGAAAGCTGGAGTCTAGCAGCTCAACTGTCCGAGGAAGATAAAGAACGACTAAAAGCCGACTTTCTGGCTGTTCCGTTCTGGGTGGTATTGATGACGGGGGCTTTGGCTCCGGCTATCGCTGAAGAATTCTTTTTTCGCGGATTTGTTTTGTCGGCATTTCGATCCAAACTATCCGGTTTTCGCAGTGTTTTGCTTTCATCTCTCTTGTTCGGCCTGTTCCATGTCGTCGCAGGAAGCGTTCTATCTATCGAAAAATTCCTGCCGACGATTATTTTAGGATTAGCGATCGGCTACGTTGCAATCCGAACCGGCTCTTTGTTGCCAGGAATCCTACTGCATGCATTGCACAACGGGCTGGTTTTTAGCATGTCCCGATTCACCGAACAGGATCTAGCCAAGTGGTTTGGCGACGATACCAAACATATTCCGATAGCTTGGTTGTGTGGCGGAGGCTTAGCCATGGCCTCTGGGGTCGCAGTATTATTTATTTCCAGCCAGCGAAAACGAATCCATGAAGACGCTATTTAGACTTTTGATTGTGTTTGGGATTTTGGCAGGGATCGGTGTAGCGGCGTACAATCCAACCAAAAACTATTTCGATGAGAGAAATCGGCCGAAATGGCGCACACAAACCGTTTCTGTGGGCGACATAGCTCAAACAGTAAACTCCACTGGAAAAGTAGAGCCTATTCATCGAGTTAGCGTCGGGGCTTCCGTGAGCGGTCCGATTAGCGAGCTGTTTGTGGACTACAACAGCGAAGTCATTGAAGGCCAGCTTTTGGCCCGGATCGACCCGAGGATCTACAAGTCAACCGTCGAACGCGATAGGGCACAACTTCTGACGAGGCAGGCTGAAGTCGCGAGGGCACAAGCACAGCAGCAACAAGCCGCCAACGACGAACGCCGTGGCGGTGAACTTAAGAAGGGTAACCGCGATTTTATTTCCGAAGCGGAATTGGATCAGTTTCGTTTTGTTCGTATGACTCGAGATGCCGAATTGCAAGTCTCCAAAGCAAACGTCGATCAGGCGAAAGCGCAATTAGATAACTCGCTAGCCAATCTAGGTTACACCGATATACTTTCTCCATGCGCGGGGGTAATTATCGAGAAAAAAATCGATATCGGCCAAACGCTTGCAGCTCAATTCCAGACCCCCGAAATGTTTGTTGTCGCTCCGGAAATGGACAAGCGGATGCATATCTATGCTTCGGTGGACGAAGCGGATATCGGGATGATTCGAAAAGCACAAGTCGATGGCCAAGTGGTTCGGTTTACCGTCGACGCATATCCTGAAGAGTTATTCGATCAAGGCAAAATTGTTCAGGTGCGATTGAGTAGTACCGAAGAGCAGAATGTGATTACGTATCCAGTCATTGTTGAAACTCCCAATACGGACTTGAAACTGCTTCCAGGAATGACCGCCAATCTATCTTTCCAAATCAAAAAACGAGAAGCCATCCTCCGAGTCCCAAATGCCGCGCTAAGGTTTTACCCACCTCGCGAAAAAGTGCATCCAGATGATCGGAAAATCATCGACGGCGTAGATGAGCAAAAGCAAATCGTTACGGATACTGCCAAGCAAATGTCGGCTGATGAAAAAGCCGCTGCAACTCGTGCCCAAAACCTTCGCCATGTTTGGGTAACGGAAGGGATGTTTTTGAGAGGTAAGCCTGTCCGAACGGGTATATCCGACAATCGCTTTACTGAATTGATCGAAGGTGAGCTGGCAGAGGGCGACGAATTGGTGGTGGGAGAGAAACCAAAGCAATAATTGGAAAACTTGGTTCACAAGGCTCCTTCAGGTAGGTCACTTAATCGCGGGGAGACTGCTAGCCACAGAAGCATGCGCTATGGCAGGGTTCAAGGCGGGGTTGGATTATCGCGATGTCTGTCTATCGTCGATGAAATGGTCCGCTTAAGCAAGAACTCAGTTAATTCCTTGCTTGATCGCGCAATCATCTTTGCGAACTTTGGAGACGACACTAAAGCAAAGTCGGATTTGAAGGCGGCCATCGCAACTGGAACGACTTCATACGAACTACATCATAAGTCTGCTCTTCTTGCGTTGCACTTCGGGGAGCAACAACTATACAGGAAGATATGCGAGAACATGACCCTTGAGCATTCATCCACAAAGGATCCGGAGATTGCGTGTTGGGTCGCATGGACATCGGCACTTGGTCGCAATGCGGTTGAGAACTATGCTGCCGCCATCCGCATCGCGAAACAGGCTGTCGAGTTGAAACCGGATTCGCGGGTTCACTTGAGCCGATTGGCAGCAATATTATTTCGGAGCGGCGATTTTCAATCAGCCCGAAAGCAACAGAACGCGGCCATGGAGTTGCCTGAAAATCAAAAACATAGTATCGCCTATGACTGCTATTTTCTAGCAATGATTGAGCATGAGCTTGGGCCGCATGAGCACGCCAACCATTCGTAACAAAAAGCGACTCACCAGTCGAACCAAGAAATTGTGAACCTCGCTTACCCTCCGTCTGAGCTGCACAAAATAACGCTGGAACTGCTGCGAGGGGAAGCGATTCAAATCATCACTGGTCTCAAGCCGGAATAGCCACCCATTTGCAGTCGAAAACATCATCCATCAAATTGTACGAGACAAAGGGAATACAGAAAGGGGACGTAGCTCATTTCTATGGCCGTAAGAGGTTCTGGTGATCCGCCACTTAGAGGTGCGCCGTTCGAGAGTTCGTTGCCACGACAAGCAGCAGTACAAGGCGGCCCGTCTCGGGGGCAGAGCTACTATCGCATTAGAGTGGTCAGAGTGAATGCGGAAGTGAATGCGATTCAAATGTCGAACTCCATTAGCCACCGTTTCTTTTCGTCATCGCTGAGCTCTTGATTCTTTGATTCGAAATCGAAGTCAGCTATCGCTTCCCGGCTATTGGGACCTTGTCTTGCAAGTCGTGCGCGGTTTTCCAATTCGCGATCAAGCCATTGGTCGCTATCGATAACCTTAGCGCCGCGGGCCAATGCACGGCGATGGATAGCGTGGTCGGACGAAACAACGGTCAGCGTCTTCGGTGCAGAATGCAAACGTATCTCGTTCTGAATCAACTCGTCCGCCGAATCCCAATCGCGAGCGAAAACGATTCGAATTCCATAGTACCCGTATTGATCCGGGAGGCCCGGCGGAGCTTTTTTGGCATCAAATACAATCATGGTCTTGTCTCGCATCGCTTCATCAATGAGATCGACCAGCAAGTGCAATAATCGCCCGCGAGCAGCCCGCAATGCACCCTTGCCGTCTACACTCTTCTCAATCGAGGTGCTTTCGAACATCAAGTTGTATCCATCGATCAACAATCGCATTTTTTGGCAAATCAATCTACGACTAGGTTTTGAGGCGACGGAAGAGAAGCGAAAGCCCATCTTTTGGGTAGGTCTTATCGACCGGAATTCGGACAAGTTGAATCGCTTTTTGTCATTCTGGGAAAAGCAGAAGCTCTCCATTCGGTTTTATTCAGTCTCGACATGGAAACGCCGATACCCTATCGAAGATGGTGAATGCCTAGACCTGGGTTCGGTCCATGGCTTTTCATCCATCAAGCCACCGGAAAAACAAAACCATGCGTATCGCAAAAAAGTATTGTATCTGTTCTGCCCTTGTTTTTTCGTTTGCTAGCACAAGTTATGGCCAAAATCAGACCAGGGACGGGGCTCTGCTGGGTGGAGTGACGGGTGCCCTGCTGGGTGGTGTCGTTGGACACCAAAAGCATGAAACCGCCGAAGGAGCCTTGATCGGTGGCGCCGTCGGAGCCCTAGCGGGGGGAGTGATCGGCAACACTCGCGATCAAGCCTATCGCCAACAATACTATCAACCACAAGTTGCCTACCCGACGTACCACGAGCATCGGACGTACGTACAAGTGCCACCGCAACGCGTGATTGTTAGTCGTCGACCAGTGACGACGTCGGAAGTCATCAATATGACGCGAAGTGGTGTGAGCGATGCCGTCATCGTTGCGCACATTCAATCGAACGGAGTCGCGATGCAACCGGACGTAAATGATGTGATCTTGATGAACCAACAAGGAGTCAGCGACTATGTTGTAAATGTCATGCAAACGGGCGGGAGAGGCACGACCGTTTATCAACAACCGTCGCCGGTCGTAGTTCGAGAAGAATACCATTACGCGCCACCCGTTTATCAAGCTCGCCAACCAGCGTACAGGCCCTATTACGTCGAACGACGTGGTTTTTAGGGGTATTGACTTTGAGTAGGGTCGACCCTGCCGGGTGCGAGCTCGCGATGCCGTGTTCCACCGCGTTACCTTGAATGCACGTTCGTCGCACGTTTCCTATACAATGAACGTCTCTGACTCTTGCCCGTCGTTCATTCTGCAATTCGAAGCGTGATCTATGCTAGACATCGTGCTTATTAACCCGCGTTTCGAAGTTAGCTATTGGGGGCTCGAACATGCCCTACCATTGTTAGGAAAAAAAGCAAACCTGCCGGTCGCCTGCTTGCCGCTCTTGGCGGCGCTAACGCCAGCTGAACATCGAATAACGCTCGTCGATGAGAATGTAGAGGAGATCGATTACGACCGATTAGAACGGGCAGATATTGTTGGCTTGACCGGAATGAGCGTTCAACGAGCCCGTATGCGTGAAATTCTGGTGGAATTGCGGAAACGTGGAATTTTTGCGGTGGTCGGAGGTCCTTGGGTCAGCGTCAGCGAGGATTACTTTGGCAACTTGGCGGAAGTCATCTTCGTCGGTGAAGCAGAAGAAACATGGCCGCAATTCTTATTGGATTTCCGAGCCGGAAATTGGGAAAAGCGATACGAGCAAGCCAATAAGACGGACATGCTCAAGGTCCCCGCTCCGCGTTACGATTTGATCAAGACTCAGCACTATTTGTTTGGAAGCGTACAGTTTTCACGCGGTTGCCCTTTCCAGTGTGAATTCTGCGACATCATCGTTACCTTCGGGCGACGTCCACGCATAAAGTCATCACAGCAGATTCTGGTCGAACTCGAGCAATTGCTCGTTCGAAATCTACGGATTGCGTTTATCGTCGATGACAATTTGATTGGAAACAAAGTTCAAATCAAAAAGGTTCTGCAAGATGTCGCGAATTGGCAGCGTTCGAAGGGGTTCCCGTTGACTTTTTTTACGGAGGCGTCACTTGATCTGGCCGATGACCAGGAATTGATGCAGTTGATGGTCGACTGCAACATACAAACCGTCTTCATCGGTATTGAAAGCCCCAATGAGGCATCTCTTAGAGAGACCAAAAAAATTCAAAACGTTCGAAACACCGGCACTCTGATCGAGAAAATCCACCGCGTGCAAAACGCAGGTATGGATGTGTGGTGCGGCATGATCGTAGGGTTCGATAGCGACGATGCGACGATATTCGATGCCCAGATCGAGTTCTTGCGAGAGGCTCGTATCCTGCACGCCATGCTTGGTATGTTGCATGCCATTCCGAAGACACCACTATACGCTCGTCTAAAAGCGGAAGGGAGACTGGACGAGAATGATACCTCCGAGTTTGGAACCAACGTGATCCCGAGCCAACTTAGTCGCGAAGCGCTGCGTGACGGCTATCTGGCAGTTATGCAAAAGCTCTATGAACCGACGGGGTACTTTGAACGACTTGAATCGCTTTTTTTGCGAGGGAATTTTCGGTTTGGACAAGCCCGCGCAAAGTACTGGAGCGAGCACCGCTGGATCGGCGTCAAGGAACAGACTCGATTTGGACTCCTCGCATTGGGTCTACTTGCTCGATTGATGTGGACCATTCCGCAATCATCCCTCAGAAAAGAATACCGAAAGCGAATTGTCCGATTGATTCGAGTAAACCGCGATCCATCGGTCTTGTTTGTTTATGTCATCAAATGCGCCATGCACTACCATCACTATACGCTCTCTACCAATATGTCCGACAAGCGGTCCACGGTCGTCAACACATTTTAGATATGCTTTGCCATGCATTGCACTTCGCTGTGGGCCACGACCGCCCAAATAAGTCCCTCAAGAAAACGGCTGCGATTGACAACTTGAAACGTGCCCGATAAAATACGTTTACGTTTACGGTGACAAGTTCTTGATCGTCATTCAAGGATTTGTGGAACAGGGAACCCCGGTGTAACTCCGGGACGGTCCAGCCGCTGTGAGCCACTTGCAATTCGCGTCAGCGAGTTGTCAGATTTACCTCCTTCTTTTGGAAGTGCCATTGCTCGAATCGCTCGAGTGAGAAGGCTACGAGGTCGAATCGGTGGCGAGTCAGAAGACCTACCGTAAACGAGACGAACAAGTGCCTTCTTGGATTGAGGCGTTCGTTGCAACGCCTTCTCGCCTGTGCTGAATGAGGACACTTGGTTAGACGTTGGATTGCCTTTGGTTTTATAGCTATTTGTCGTCTTTCCGCACAACTAACTCGCTGCAATTCCGCGTCGCTCTTCGGGCTGTACGGGACGGCTAGACTTGTGTTTCGATGGCAGGTATCCCCTTTCGCAGCCATGCGATGAGGAAAGGAATTATGTTTCGCTTGCACCGGAAACGGAGTATCGCATCGGCTTGTTCGGCGCGTCAGGTAGTCGCCTTCTGCAAACCGACAGGAACAACTCCAACAGGAACAACGTTGATCGAAATGTTGGTGGTTGTCGCCATCGTGGGACTGCTCGTTTCATTGCTGCTGCCTGCTGTACAAGCGGCCCGCGAAGCGGCTCGACAAGTTTCTTGCAAGAACAACTTGCGCCAGATCGGACTCGCGTTGCATGCTTATCACGATGTGCATAGAACCCTTCCCACTGGCTGTATTGAGTGGCGTTCATGGAGATCGCCACCGTCGAATCGTCAGTATGCCTGGTCTGCCCTGCTGCTCCCGTTTATTGAACAAAAATCTCTGTACTCCTCCATTGATTTTGCACTCCCCTTTGATTCGCTTCGAAACGCTGAGGCTGCACGAGCACGTTTGAACATCTACGAGTGCCCAACCGCGGACAATCGCAATCTCGTTCGCGGTCAAACAGACTATGGAGGATTGTTCGGTGAGCTGATGATTGATCGCGAACAGGACGATGGTGTTTTCCTCAACGAACGTTCAATTCGGTTCTTAGAAATTAGCGATGGATTAACCCATACGCTTGCTGTTTCTGAAGATGTTGGCGGTCCCGACAGTGAATGGATCAATGGCCGCAATGTCTTCGTTCAATCAGGTGGTATCAATGATCCGAATGCATGGATCGGAGATAACGAAATTCGGAGTCGCCACGGAGCAGGGGCAATGGTTCTGTTTGTCGATGGCCGAACGCTTTGGATGGCGCAAACCACGGACCCGATCACCCTTGGACAATTGATTACGCGTTCAAAGGGAGAAGTAACCACGGGCGATCCCTTTTAGGACCAGTGGGTCATTGGGTTCCCAGGCAGGAGCCTGGGAACCAGTGGGTTCGACAATGACTCTGCCTTCCGAAGTGCTCGATTCATATTTTTCAACAACCTAGCGGTCGGAAACGCCGCATTTACTCAACTTGGATTTACTATCATGAATTGTCGAATCTTATTTGCATCGCTCCTCCTTGCGATTTCGTCCCAGGCGAGTGCGGACGTCATTACGTTCGAAGAGCTAACAACCTTTACTGGTGCGAGTCCTGCGGGCGGCGGCTCGTTTTACAACGGAAACAACGGAACGAATACCAGCAATACACTGGGTTGGACCAGTGGAGGTGTTTTTTTTAATAACACTTACAGCCGTGATTTTGGGGGATTCTGGAATGGCTGGAGCTACAGCAATGTTGCCAACACAACGTCGGCCGGTTTCACCAACCAATACGCTTCGATTGCGGGTGGTGGATCCAACGGACTCGGTGGAGTGTCCGCCGGACAAAATTACGCGATGGCGTCCGGTTCTGGCGCATATTTCAACTTACCAACAAACATGCG
>JANLUJ010001254.1:0-5119 GCA_031363425.1 Pirellula sp. | reverse complement strand
TCCCGCCTGCGACCAGACGCTCGACTTCATCAAAAATTTGATTCCCGACGCCGCCGCGCCCGGTGGATGTGTCAGCCATGATGGGCGATTGACAATCTTCAGGTCAAGGGGACAGTGACTGGTACCCCGTTCTTAGGAGTTACCAGTTCGACATTTTGGAATCTAGACATTCCCGTTCTATCGATGGGAATCGACAAGGCGAGTATCAGTGAGAATGGTGGCACAGCAACTGGTACATTAACGCGAAACGGATCGACCGCAAACGCATTGACCGTTAACTTAGCCGCCAAGGATCCGAGCGGCGCTGCGACCACTCGGCTAAGTGTTCCTCCAACGGTAACGTTTGCTGCTGGTTCGTTAACAGCAACGTATCCAATTGCGGGAATAGACAATAACCTCGCTGACCGAACACAAACGGTAACGATTACCGCAACGGCAACGAACTTTGCACCGGTTTCTAAGAGCATCGATGTGATTGACGATGAAGGACCGAAAGTTGTGACGTTGAGCCCGCCAGACAACGGGCTTGGATTTGATTATAGGAGCAACCTTTCGATTACCTTCGATAGCGCGGTAAAAAAGGGCAATGGTTCGATCAATATCGTGCGAACCAACGGCAATTTGCTGGTTGCCAGCCTGCCTGTCAGTTCAGCAGCTATTACCTTTCAAGGGGGTGGGACCTCCGGCACCACAGTGATTATTGACCCGCCAGCAAACTTGGTCGGAAATACTGACTATTACGTACTTGTGGACGACGGTGCCTTTGTCTCCAACACACCGATCGCACCACCTGCGTCGGTGAAAACTATTTTGATGACTCAGAATTTCGACTTGATGACTCTTGGTGCTCTCACACCACCCGTCGGAAATGGTCAAAACTTCACCAAGACGCCTCCTCCAGGATTCACAATCAATGATGGAGCTGGAGCAACAGCAGCGGGTGGCAACGCCGATTTCAATAATTGGGGCTTTTTTAATAAGGCCTCTTGGCTGACTTCAACCGGCGACGGTGGACGCGGCGGCTTCACTGCCGGCAGCGGAGTCATTGCGGTAGCCGATGCAAGCGCTTGGAATGGAGCATCGCCAAACGAAATGGACGTGTTCCTATCGACAACCGCGATCGACTTGGCTGCTTCAGGCGTAGCAGCAGGTTCCGTATCGCTCGAATTTGATGCGACCTTCAGAGACGCATTGCCTGCGCTCGGTATCATCGAAGTATCCTATGGTGGAGCCTTTATTGAGTTGGCGGAATTCGCACCCTCCGCTGTCGGTAGCACCCATGTAGTCATCAACAGCGCCGGCGAGACCGGAACTGGACTTCTTCATCTAGCAAACTTAGTCAATCCTGCAGCCGGAAACATGCGGTTCCGTATCAGCTTCCAGCACACCCGTGGCGGTTGGTTTGCAATCGACAATCTTAAGGTTTTTGGAAGCATACCCAATCTTGCCTTTCAGGGAATCAACAATCCAGCGGACTGGAATTTTACCGCTGTTGTACCCACTTTTTCGGTCGCTATCGACAAGGCGTCAATGAGCGAAAACGGTGGCACAGCAACTGGAACGGTTACTCGCAATGCGGCCTCGGCAGTCGATATCACCGTCCTATTGAGCAGTAACGACACGACCGAAGCCACAGTACCCGTATCGGTCGTCATTCCTGCAGATGTTGGCGCTTTCACCGGTAGTGCATCGGTTACCTTCCCAATCACCGCAGTCGACGACGCCCTTAAAGACGGGCCTCAAGTTGTTGTGATTACTGCGTCGTCAGCGATCGTCCCGAGTTATGTGTCGGGTACTGCATCGATCACCGTTCTTGACGACGACTTCCCGAAAACAACAGCGTTCAGCCCAGCCGATGATTCCACGGCAGTTCCCGTGGGAACGAACCTTTCGGTAACCTTCACTGAAGACGTAAAGAAGGGGAACGGATTTGTTCATATCATTCGCGCTTCGGATGGGAAGTCAGCTCAAGACATCGACATTCAATCCTCTGCCGTTACCATTGCAGGCCCAGTGGTAACGATCAACCCGCCAGTTGATCTCGCTGGCTTGACGAATTACTACGTCGCATTTGATAACGGAGCTATTCTCAACAATCTTCTGACTGTGATTACTGGTACTCCGCTATTGAGCCAAGACTTTGAGTTGATGACTCTTGGACCAGCGGTCACGGAAACGGTTGGCTTAACACCGGACGGTAAAGACTGGACTGCGACACCGCCAGCTGGGTACGCTGTCGACAATTCGTTGATGCCACCGGGAGGTGTACCGGAATGGAACGGTTGGACTTTTGCAAAGAAGAGTTTCTGGGAAACCGAAGGGGGCCAAAGCCGTTCCAATTTCACAAAAGGCCAAGGGACAATTGCCGTTGGTGAGACAGATGAATGGGATGATTTGCCTCAACTGAATAACAGTTTCAACAGTTTCTTAATCACAACCCCAATTAGTCTTGAAAACGTTGTAGCGAATTCCGTTGTGCTTGAATTCGATTCTAGCTTCCGCCCAGAAGGAGCAATGTCCGCGACGCTTCCGCCGGACAATCAAGAAGGCATACTCCAAGTCAGCTACAACGGTGGCACCACCTGGAATGAGCTGTTTAGGTACAACCGGACAAATACGGATGGTTCTGCAACGGCACCAAACGTAAATGAGCATAAGGTTGTAAACGTCCCGAATCCGGCTGCATCGCCAACCGGCAGCATGAAGTTCCGATATGGCCTAACTGGCACCAACGATTGGTGGTGGGCCATCGACAATCTCAAAGTGACTTCCAGTACCACAGGTCTTGCTTCCCCTGGAATTGCCAATACCGATGCGACGACATGGAATTTCACGACGGCTGCAGCGCCTACCTTGACGCTGTCTACGTCAGCTTCCATCTCTGAAAAGGGTGGCGTCGCCACTATCACAGTCACTCGCAACGGTACTGTCGGCAATTTGGACGTGACATTGACGAGTAGTGATCCATCGTTGGCCACCGTACCCGCGACCGTGACCATTCCGGACACTCAATCCTCGATTACCTTTGCCGTGACGGCAGTGGACGACCTGCTCGCCGATGGTCTCAAAAACGTAACCATCACAGCTTCTACGACCGCTCAGGTCGCAGGTAACAATTACGTTAGCGGGACTTCTATCGTCCCAATTGCTGACAACGAAGTTGGAAATGTCGCGATCACGGAGATCATGTTCAATCCGGCCGGTTCAGAACCGAGAACGGAATGGATGGAGCTTTACAATCGAGGTACATTCACACTTGATCTTGGTGGTTGGTCATTCGACGATGAGGACACAACCAATTGGGGAGCCATTCCTGCGGGAACCTTGTTGGCTCCAGGACAATTTGCTGTCGTTTACAATAGCTCATTTGGCTTGATTACGGAAACAATCTTCCGAACGGAATGGAGTGTTCCAGCGGAAGCAGTTGTCGTTGGCGTTTTCTGGGGCAATCTAGGTAATGCTCCATCGGCTGTCGGTGTGATCGACGAGAACATTGCGTTTAGAGATGCGGGTAACGTGCCATTCGATCTTGTCAACTACGACGATGATGGAACGATTTGGCCAGCTGCAGCGAATGGTCCAAGCATCTATCTAACAAGGGTCTTTGACAACAATGATGTTGGCACGAACTGGAGGAGTTCAGCTGTTGGCGTGAACGGGGCAATCAATCCGACCAATCCAGCAGGCGCTATTTACAATGTTGCAGACATTGGTTCGCCAGGACGCGGGCCTGCAGTGAGCAATACTGCATATTACAAAGGCTCGTCGTACGAGACCCCCGTTCTTGAAGGGGGCTTTGACCCTTCGAAGCGTGTCGCCAAGGCTGGTGCTGCAGCACAGCCGCTAACCTTTGAAAACGTGAGCAATTACACTCGCGGTATCAACGGATTGATCATCGATGTACCTGGACTAACTGCAGCTACGCTAACGGCAGCAGACATCCAACTCAAAATGAGTCCTCAGGGTGCGTTTGACGAAGCGACGAATCCCCCGAGCGGATGGGTTGCTGCTCCAGCGGCGACGGCAATTGTCGTTACCCCCGGGACCGCGACCGCTCCAGCCCGCGTTCGATTCGAATGGCCTGATAACGCGATTGAAAATCGCTGGTTGGAGGTCCGGTTATTAGCCAACGCGGCGATAGGCGTTCCTGCCGTACAGGAGTTTTACCTCGGCCATTTGCGAGGCGATATCAACGGTGCGTTGATTGGAGGAGTTTACAATGTACTGAACGCTGACTTAACCGCGGCGTTGCCAGTGGGTGGCGCCGGCTCGCCAGGCGCGGTATCTAGTATTCGCGACGTCGACAAGAATGGATTTGTTATCAACAGCGACTTTATTGCAATTCGTCAGGGAATCGTCAATGGTTTGGCGTTAACAAACATCACGATTCCAGCGTCGGGCTCCGGAGCGGCGCTACCTCGAGGTGCGACCAGCGGAATTGGCGCTCCGCCTGTCTCGCCGATTGAGTTTGGTCAACCAACTGTTGCAGCAAGTCGCGTTGTTTCAAATACGAAACAGACTTTCCAAGCGACGAGCGATCTTGTTCTTGCGAGTGCCGGTTCGACAAGTGACACAGTCTTAGGCTGCATCGCGGACACGACGATGGCAACCAAGTCGGCCTCGGCCCCGGTGAGCAGCAACGAAGCGGGTGTCAATGATGTCGAGCGTGCTCAACTGGTCGACGACTTCTTCTCCGATTTGGATCGGACATTCAAGCGAAAGAAGTAGTCATTGGAAAATTTTGTGACGAGTGCGAGTCCGATTTTGGACTCTCATGAATCAAAAAAGCGAGTCTCATCGAGACTCGCTTTTTTTGTAATTTCGTGGGTACCCAAAAAGCCCGAACGATCCACCGGTCAAGCCGGTGGGATTCGAAATACCGCAGGCTTGTCCTCAATTGCATTCACATTCGGACATGTGAGCCGCCGGGCGCTAGCCGCGGGTGACTTGAATTCAGTGAAATTGCCTCGTTACACCGGCGGCTAGCGCGGATTATTCATCGAGTATATCGATTTTCAATTGTCGCGTGATTTTTGGGTGTTGCCCATTGATGTGCGAATAAATTCGCTTTGCGGACAGACCGCCCCCTACCCCCCGGAAGTGTTTTTACTCGAGGTTA
>JANLUJ010001241.1:0-2558 GCA_031363425.1 Pirellula sp. | reverse complement strand
AATGCATCGAGTTCCATCACGGCGCTCAACATGGCATCCGTGTTGAGTCCCAGGCACAGAGACTCCAAAGTTCGATGGCGGTCCGAATCGTCCAAGGAAAGAATGGTGTCGATCCAGGCGTTGGTAACGGCAAAGGGTGGAGTATTCATTGGATAATCAGGAAGACCTGTGTGAGGCTAGCAATTCCACCATGTCACTCAATACGCGTTCACGGTCAACACCGGATAGGGAAAGCGCTAGTTGAGTGTTGAGCAGTCCGTACTTTACCCCAATGTTGTATCGCTGGCCCTGGATCTCGCAGGCTAAATAGCGTTCGCGGTTCGCAAGTTCGTTGAGCGCTTCGGCTAAGGCGATCGGGCGATTTTCGGTTTCAACCAGCCTCTCCAGAATTTCGAGTACCGTTGGCGTCAACACATGCATCCCAAAAAAACAAAGGTAAATCCCACTTCGGAAGCCCGCGATGGTTAGCTCTTGTTCTGCGATGGTAGGCGTCGGTTTTTCAATGACCCTTTTCACATCATAGAGTCGCTCCGTCTGAGGTAATCTGAAACCACCAATGGCGCCAAAAAAAGGCAACATGGTTTCTCGTGTGGCCTGTACACCGGAAACGGAACAACCCTCGGCGGACGCGACTTCGATCAATTGCTTGACGCATCCTTTAGTGTGGGAACTCAAGTAGAGGTGGTCACCCACTAGATGCAGAAAGGGCGCATTGCCGAGAAAGGACTTTGCGCACAAAATGGCCTGGCCATACCCAGTAGGTTCTTGTTGAGTAACAAATGTCAGTCGGTCGATGAAACTTCCTGCCGCCCGACGGTAAGCATCTTCGTTGCCAGGACTGATGACGATGGCAACAGACTCAATACCTGCCCGTGCCACTTTACCAAGGATCATTTCTAGCGCCGTTTTTTCGACGCCATCCCTGTCAACCAATCGTTGCAGAGGCAAGGCGGATTGGCCCGGACCCGCAGCCGTAATAAGTGCTCTGTTGATTTGCATGATGTCAAAACAGAATCGTCCAAGAGTTTCGAAACGGGGATACACTGTAGGATAATCAGCAGGGGTTGTTCTGTATACCAAAACGGGGATGGTGCCGAGAGTGACGTTGCCCTGCGATGAAGGCTTATTTGAATCCCTCCGGTGTTTTTGACTGTAAGACAGAGACAATCGATTGCGACCGCCCAGCAATATCTGTACGCTAAAGGTGCAGCGTCCTTGTACCCGCAAGGCCCGCTCATAGCCGTAGCTACTTGAAAGCCACATGATGAAATTATTTTCGAATCACGTTGCATTACTTGCATTGTTCTGTTTCCCGTGCGTTTCGATACCGGTTCAAGCCGAGGACGATGCAACTCGGTTGTCGCGACAGATACAGCCCTGGCTCCAGCTCGTGTCTGGCCAAATGGAGTATTTCACTTTGACCGGCTCGGGCGATCCCATCATCGACAGGAAATCCCAACCGATCAAGATGAAGTTGGTCAAGTTCGACGAAGAGTCGTTCGATCTCGATTTGGAACACGCTGACTATGCCGTGCAATTGCGCCGTCGCTCCAATGGCATGGCGTTTTGTGTTCCAAAACATAAGATCGTGTATCTCGGTACTGGAGCCATCGATTCAGGCGATCATTTGAAACCCACTGGCATACTAAATCGACTGGTAAGTACAGGGACAAGTCTTCGACTTGGCACTCAACTGATATCGGGCGCAAGCGCCGACGATTTGGCAGGAACACTGCTTTCTCTAGCGTATCTAAAGTCCTCTGAAGACAAACAAGCGTGGATCGTCGACAAAGCTCTCGTCCGATTCGAACAAGACGGCGAACGAGCACATGCGGAGTTCGACGGAACAATGCTGGACATGCGATTGGAAAAAACCGTCGACGTGCCCAAGGCCTTCGATGCATGGCCTGGCATGATTTCGCATGCCCTACAACGCAATGAACTTGAAAAGCAGTTAACGCGCGGCGTTCGTCGAGCTTTGGAGGTACTTGCTCCATCGGCACTACTAACTTCGCCAGTCCACCGAGCCAAGAAGCTAGATCATGGCGAGTTGCGTTGGGTCGATGGTCAGCGAGTCGTATTATTGCAGGGCACACCCGATGAAATCGGTCAGGCCCATGGTAAATTGCTCAAGCAAGAGGCAGTTCGTTGTATTGATTCCGTCATGTACGCATTCGGGACGGCACAAACGATTATCACTGGACGATGGTTTCGCGACGACTTGGAATCGGCTTATTCTCAGTTAGCCAAACACATTCCTGAGCGGCACAAAGTCGAAACGCGAGCGCTGGCTGCAAGCCTTGAAATGAATCCGGATTTGATCGAGGCGCTAAATGTCTTTCCCGAAATGTTTCATTGCTCAGGCTTCGCCTTGTTCGGCAAAGCGACCGAAGGGGGCAAGTTGTATCACGGTCGAGTGCTTGATTACATGACAACCATTGGGTTGCAGGACGCAGCCACCACCTTTATCGTTGCACCCGATGGCATGATCCCTTTTGCAAACGTAGGTTACGCTTGCTTTGTGTGTAGCGACAGCGGAATGAACGCAGAAAAGATCT
>JANLUJ010001221.1:0-1331 GCA_031363425.1 Pirellula sp. | reverse complement strand
TTACGTAGGAGTTACGCGCGCACAAGATGAGCTATCACTCTGCTTGCCGATGTCGCGATTCAAGTGGGGCAAGGCGAGACCAACCTATCCAAGTCGATTTTTGTATGAGGTTACCGGTCAGGCTGACAATCCTAATTGTAGAAAAGCCATCCAAGCCGCAACCAAAGAAGCCATCAGGGCCATGCATTAGCGTTTCTTCCAACCTCAAATGGACTTGATTCAATTCACATCCAATTTGAATTTTACGTTAATAAGTTGGTTGATCGCCCTCCATTTAGGTTGAAATCGATCAACCGCATCGAACCGAAGATTCTTTCTAAAGTAATCCCCCCATTTGAAACGAAACTAGGAGCAGGACGGCTTTTTCTGCGCTGGACAACTCGACAGAGTCAAGTCCAGTTTTTTGAAAAGCCGGCCGAGGTTGATTAGGGGGGAAAGTGCTTGCAATCCAAGATCTTTTTGCTTGGATGCAGCTATCGTTGCGCACATGTTTCGACATGCAAGTGTGATGGATAGTGCAGGCAGATTCTCTGCACCCAGTCCGCTCGGCTGGTTAGCCGAATTCGAATGCTTGGGTTGGGCAAATGCGTTCCGTCGTAGGGGTGCGGTTGCTCGTCAAATGCTCAGGCTAAGGGTTCGAGTCGGTTCAATGCAGAAGGGTTCGCCGCAAAATAGCGGAGAAGGAGCTTTGCGTTTTGCAATGCGAACGAGTCGTTCTAATGATGTTAATGCCCAGACCCAGTTGTCGCTTGGTGGTGGATCGGTTGCAAAAACTCTTCGGAGTGATAGCAAACAGGTCACTTTCGGGCTCAACAAGGGCAAATACCGTCATGGGGTTAGTACGCATCGTACCTATCCCGGACTCACTCACTATTGGAAGGTAACGGAGACCAAAAATATGAAGGTGTTCACCACAGGCCAGGTCGCAAAGATCTGCAAGGTGGCCCCGAGAACCGTCAGCAAATGGTTCGACTCCGGCCGACTCAAAGGGTACCGCATCCCCGGTTCACAAGACCGACGCATTCCCCGCGAGTATCTAATCAGGTTTCTCAAAGAGCACGGAATGCCGCTTGGGGACTTGGAAGATGAGGCCATGGCCAAAGTTTTGATCGTTGCACAAGATCAGGTCTTGATCGAAAACTTGAAACGCGAACTCCCGCAGGAACGAAGCTTCAAAGTTTCGGTTGCTGCTAGCGGATTCGAGGCTGGAATCCAAGCGGAAAGTTTCCACCCAGATTGCATGATTGTCGACTTCTCAGTCGGCAAGCTCGAAGCATTGCAAATCTGTCAAAACCTACGCAAGAATGCTGACTTTACCGAGATCATCTTGA
>JANLUJ010001114.1:0-8431 GCA_031363425.1 Pirellula sp. | reverse complement strand
CGCCCACATGGCAAAAGGGGCTTTTCCTTGTGTTTGGTCTGGTCGCCTTGAAATCGTTTACAAATGTCCGCCGAATGCAGTTGAAGATTACTCAGGCAAGGCTCGCGGCGGAAAATTACGCTGCTATCGACCGCTATGATTTCTTGTGTATTGCAGTGTTTTGCTATTGTTAGTGCGAAGCCACCTACATAACAACAAACGTCGAGTACGCGTGCGTTGGGCGGTGTCCATCTGGCCGCAGCGAGTCGGTTTTCTCTTTGGTCCAAGTAGTAGCCGGTCTTTTGACCGCCCACGATATCCACATGCCACAAAAGCCCGTTCTCCTCGATTGTGACAGGTTCAAGCGGAGCGCTTCCAACCAAGAAGCGTTGCTCGGTTTCCAACCCTTCGCTCTTGCCTGTCCGTTCGTCCACTTGCAACGAGATACTTAGCGGTCGATAGTGATGAAACAATCGATCGACAATCGTATCAAGAAACGGATACAACGCGGCTGCAGTCAATTGGATGACCAAATGCTCTGCATACTTGTCGACCACCAATCCACTCAGTTGGTCGGCTTCGCTAAACACGATTCGAAGCGCTTGTTGATGCGATCCATTTGCGAGCCGAATTCGCAGCTGAATGGCGCGATCCAATCGACTCGATAGCAGTTCCTTGGTAATCTGTTCGTTAGGATCCCAGGTATACAAACGAACTCGAATTCGGCTATTCGGATTGTAAAGTCCTCGACCTATCCATTTGTTTTCCGAATTCACCAAATCCACTTGTTCGCCGACTTGAGGCGTCGAGGCAGGCTCGATGATGGAAGTGACAAGGATCCAAGGATGGTGCCCCGAAAATGCACGCTTGCTTTCGGTCTTGAGAATGATTTGCCGTAGTGGCGACACTAGAAGAGTCTTCTGTTCGTGGGATGGATAATACACTTGTTACTTGCGATGTCCGAGCGATTTCTCCTCAGAAATTCTCTGCGAGTCGATTCCAAGCTTTTCGGTGAGCTGGTCCCATTTGGTCGCACAGGAAGCCAAAATTGACTCGATTTGGTCCGGCTCGCGCAACACTGAAACTAAGCTCTGGGCCAGGATGGCTCTATACTGATCCGAGTTTGCCATCCGTAAAGAGAGTTCCATCGGCTCGACTCGTGAGTCACGGATATTTATGGTTTGAAAAGCTCGATAGTCCTCCCTCGATCCATTGCGATCGTTTTGATCCATTGTCAGTTCAACTCTTGGACAAACGCCACGAAATGATTCCCGTTGTGCAGGCTCAGACAACCAGACAAGAAAGTTGCACGCAACAGAAGTTTGACGAGTCTTTCTCCCGATGGAAGCGATCAGCCCTCTGCAAGGATTCCAAGCAATTGGTGCAACGGTGATTTTTTCGGAGGATGCGGAATCTGGTTCAGAGGACGATTCCACAATCGAGCTTGGCCAACCTACGGCAAAGGTTGCATTGCCATTTGATCTGGATGCAATGCGATCCCAAGCTTTTGTCGGATCGATAAATGTAGTTTCGGGGAACAATCGAGCGATACGCGCTAGGATCTTAGCGCTATTGCTAAATTCAGGTTGGTTGAGCCGAGATCGCATTTTTACAAGATCGAATAGCCCGCGACTCCGCGCGTTGGTCGTCGATGCAATAAACAGAAATCGATCGACGAGCATGGCTTGCTCTTCATCGTTAATTTTTGTAAGGAGCTCTTCAAGTTTCTTTCGCCGTTCTTCGATTGTGTTCGACAGCAGTGTTTCGGCTTGGTCCAGGACTTGAGCCCAATGCTGCATCGATTGCGTATTAAGATCTCGCACGTCCGTCATTAACATATTCAGTTGGTTGAACGGTCCGGAGTCCAATGACGACATCGCCACGCCCAAATTGGTTGCGCCCAAGGGAACGGCGTAGAGTTGCCCGCCGAATGTAGCAATGTTTTTCCAACGCATTGGCCACGCGTTTGTACTGGCATCGTCTGGCCTGTTCGATTCTTGTTTTGCGATGGCTTCGGCTGGAAGGCGGCCAACGGCATCCGTCTTAACGAGATCGCCGAGTATTGTACCTGGATAGATGACCACATCCGCATTAAACGGAGACCGACTCGCGAACTCGACCCTCGCGAAGTTCTCAATCTTCAAGGATTGGTCCGACGCGGCTTGCCAACGCTGTGAAATTTCCTTTTCTAGTTCGGGCGCGTCCACAATCCAGACAATCAAAGCTGGTCGCGACGCTGCCGGCGTCTCGGACTGCGTTTCCGGGGCCTTCGCGCCGCATCCCGCCAAACCACCGAATCCAAAGATAAGTGGTAGATACACAAACTTCTTCATTAATTTTCCTGGCGTCGGCATGGTCATTGGTGGGGGGAGATTTTGTTCTTGAGAGTGCAACAGTATAGTATCCATTTGAGCAAAATGGACGACCACGATTTGCGGTACGCAGTTTCGAATATTCAATTCATTTCCCTCCCAAGGCAACTTCATGGCACTTTATATTGGCGTTGACATCGGCACATCGGGTACCAAAAGCCTGATCATGGACGAACATGGAACTATATTGGCTGATTCGACCGCAGAATATCCCGTCCAAATGCCCAAGCCGCTTTGGACGCAGCAGGATCCCGAAGTCTGGTGGCAAGCGGTGAAAAAAACCATCAAGGCCATAGTCAAGAGGAGTAAGGCCAAGAAGTCGGACATCAAGGCGATTGGCTTGTCGGGACAAATGCATGGTTCCGTTTTTCTCAATAAGAAAGGGAATGTCATTCGACCAGCCTTGCTTTGGAACGATCAACGCACGGCCGCTGAATGCGAAGAGATTACAACCAAGGCAGGCGGTCGCGAAGCACTCATCAACATGGTTGCCAATCCGGCTCTAACAGGCTTTACGGCACCCAAGCTACTTTGGTTGAGAAATCGTGAGCCAAAAAATTATGATGCACTCACCCATTTGCTTTTGCCGAAGGATGACGTGCGACGTAGATTGACAGGGGTCTTTGCAACGGATGCTAGCGATGCAAGCGGTATGCTGCTCTTGGACGTCAAGAATCGAACATGGTCCAAGGAACTTCTTTGCAAACTCGATATCGATCCGTCGATCTTGGCTCCAGTATTCGAATCAGAACAAGTGACTGGAACGCTCTTGCCTGAGGTAGCCGCAGAACTGGGTTTATCAGCGGACTGCAAAGTGGTTGGCGGCGCAGGCGATTGTGCAGCTGGAGCCGTAGGAAATGGAATTGTTAAGCAGGGCATATTGACTGCTTCATTAGGAACTTCCGGTGTAATGTTTTGCCATAGCGATGAACCGCAATACGATACCCAAGGTCGCTTGCATACCTTTTGTCATGCAGTTCATGGCAAATGGCACATGATGGGAGTCACCTTGTCAGCAGCAGGCTCGCTGCAATGGTTTGTGAGTCAGCTTTGCACCGAGCTTGTTAAGAAGAAGGGGGTCGATCCCTACAAAACCATCAACGAAGAAGCGGCGGCAATCGCTGCAGGCAGCGACGGATTGTTCTTCTTGCCGTATCTGGCCGGCGAGCGAACCCCGCACGCCGACCCAAATGCGCGCGGGTGTTTTGTTGGATTGACCAACAAACATACTCGGGGCCACATGGCGAGGTCCGTGATGGAGGGTGTTGGCTTCTCGATGCGCGAAAGTCTCCAAATTTTGCGAGAAATACATGTTCCAGTGAAGGAGATACGGGTTAGCGGAGGGGGGGCAAAGAGCCCGCTGTGGAAGCAAATCTTGGCCGACTCGTTTGGCCAGAAGGCCTGCACTATCAATGCGGAGCAAGGCCCTGCGTACGGCGTTGCGTTGCTCGCCGCCGTTGGCGATGGGGCTTACAAGAACATCGAGGAGGCTTGCAAAGCTACTATTCAGGTTGTCGAGAGGATTGCACCACAAAAGCAATCGCAAACGAAGTATGATGCAGCATTCCCAGTTTACCAACGTTTGTATTCATCCCTCAAAAAGAGTTTCGAAGAAATCAGCCAACTCTAGGTAAGGTTAGGAAACTGGATGGCACGATGCGCAAGCTAGGCTGTGGCGTACGTCGGCTCCGACTTGGAACGCACAACCACCGAGGCTCTGTCTCGTCCCTTCAAATGAGCTGGCGTGGCCAGCATTGCAATGGGTTGCCAGGCAGAGCCAGGGAACCACGTTTTTTCACAAACCCCAGTCGCCGCACACCGCTTCGCGGGTTAAACGAGCGTCCATTAGCCATTTTTGGATCGATATTAAAAAACATGCGAATATCCGTTTGTGTTGCTTCGGTAGCAACGATTGTTTCGATGGCCTTTTGCGCTTCAATCGTTCGCTCAGACGCGTTTGAAAAAATGGAGTTAAAGAAATTAGAAGCGGTACACATCGCCATTGAAGCCTTGCGAGCGGATTGGAGAGCCGTGCCGCGCAGAGCACCGTATCAAGAACATCGCTCGAATTTGCATGTCCATTCCCGTTGGTCCCACGATAGTCGAGGTACCATCGACGAAATCGTAGCAGCGGCCAAAGTCGTGGGCACCAGTGTGCTTATGTTCAACGAACATCCCGCCGATCACTATGACTTTTTCAAAGAGGGACATCAAGGCGTCAGAGACGGAGTTCTGCTTATTCCTGGTGCGGAGATGCAAGGCTATCTCGCCTTTCCCACCATGAGCCTTCGCGGATTGAATACGGGCAATCCGCAGGAGTTCTCTGATTTAGTTCGGAGCCGCGGCGGACTTATGTTTGTCTCGCACCCCGAGGAGCGAATGGACTGGAACATACACGGTATTACGGGCATGGAGATTTATAATACGCATGCGGACTTCAAGGATGAGAAAAGGATGATTGAAGCGTTGCGAAAGCCCTTGTGGATCATGCAAGCGTCTGAGATGGTTCGGAAATTTCCGCAGGAGTCGTACTCGGCTCTTCAAGACTACCCCACTGACTATTTGAGGCGTTGGGATGAACTCTGTGCGCTTGCTCCCCATACTGGCGTCTCTGCAAATGATGCACACCAAAACGTTGGAATGATCGCGCGTTGGGCCGACGGAGACAAGGCAATTGTTGAGGACCCGCTTGGCAAGGTGTTGTTGGAGTTGCCATTGGCGGCGCTTCCAAGCAGCATTGGCAAGCGCGAGGGCAAGAAAGTTGGAGATGAGTTGTTTCGATTGCTGTTCGATCGTTACGAAAACAGCCTTCGTCACGTCGGAACTCACTTGCTATTGACCGAGTTTAACGAAAAGGCAGTTCGGGAATCATTGGAGGCAGGACGTGCTTTCGTCGCCTTTGATTGGTTGGCTGATGCTACCGGCTTTGAATTCGCAGCTGTGGATGGAGCGAAACGTCACGAAATGGGGACCCAATTGACTCTTTCGCGGGACTTGAATTTGATTTCACAAGCTCCGCTACCTGTCCAGTGGCGAATCATCCGCAATGGTAAGATTGCAAACGAGTCGACCGGTCGTACTCTTCGTTTTCCTGTCGCAGAGCCAGGCATTTATCGAGCCGAGGCGTGGCTTGATGTTGCTGGTGAGCAGATGCTTTGGATTCTTTCGAATCCGGTATACGTCGCGCCTTGATGCGCCATGAGCTCGACGCCTGTAGCGTCAGGCTGTCACCTAAGACTCGCGGACAATCTGTTTTTTCTAACACCTAACACCTAACACCTAACTTCTAACACCTAACTTCCATGACCAAACAATCGATCCTTTGTTTTTTCACCGTGGTTCTATTTCTTGGTTACCAAGGAATCGGAGCGGAGCCTGTTTTCAAGGCCGGCGCTGCGAAACGCGATATTACACCAAAGGAGCCGGTACCGATGTGGGGTTACGGTGAGCGTCACGCTGAACTCAGCGATGGTATTCTTGATCCACTTTTCGCTTCCGCCATTGTTATCCAAGCGGGAGACAGCAAGCTTGCGATTATCGGTCTGGATCTAGGGCGTTCGCCGTCGGAGAAATCTCTCCAACGGATCCGCGAACGAATTAAGTCAGCGGCAGGCATCGAGCATTCGTTTATTGCAGGCTCGCATACTCACCATGGGCCGGTGTTGGAACTGACCGACGAGAAAGGCAAGGGAAAAGGTCGATTCGATGCGGCCATACGATATTACCAGCAAATGGAAGATGGCATTGTCGATGCCATAGTTGAAGCCGACAAATCGCTTGTGCCGGTTAAGATAGCGAACGGTATAAAAGAGCTCGACGACTTCAATCGGAACCGCCATACGAAGCTGCAGCCGGCACCAGTGGACCGTTCGCTTGGCGTCATGCGCCTCGACGATGCTTCGACCGGCAAATCGGTAGCAGTCCTCGTTACCTTCACAGGTCATCCGACCAGTATCCCGGCTCAGACTCGAAAATTCTCCGCTGACTACGTGGGTGCGATGAAGTCGACGGTGGAGAAGGAGTTGGGTGGCACTGCGATTTTCATGCAGGGCGCTTCGGGGGACCTTTCTATCAACAAGAGCTCACACGGCGACCACGTGGGTTTCGGCCAGGCACTTGGTCGCGAAGTCCTCAAACTTGCTGCCTCGCTGCAGCCGGTTCTTGTGGACAAGCCTTCGCTCGTAGTGAAGGAAGAACAATTTCGTTTTGACTCACGTACGGACTTGAGCAATCCAATGGTGCGCATCGCCTTCTCGGCTGCGTTCTTTCCTGAATTGGTCTCGAACTTCATGGACGAATTTGCGGACGGTATTCGCCCGAGAATTACGGTGGCACTTCTCAATGGAGACATTGCCATGGTCGGTGCATCTGGCGAGTTTTTTTGCCAGCACGCTATTCGCTTGCGAGAGCGCGTAAAGGGAAAGCAACTCTTTTTCTTCGGATATTGCAACGGCTACCACCAATACTTTCCAACCATTGAGGGAGCAGCCGAAGGAGGGTATGGTGCAGATAGCCAAGTGGCTCCGGCTGCCGTAGGTGCAGGTGAACAGATGATGAATGCAGCCCTAATCTGGTTGTTCCAAATGCAGGGGAAATTCAAATGATCCAATGGCGTCCGCTACTAGCGATTAGCCGCCAGTACTATTGGTGCTACCTGGAGGCTCAAAAGAATTCTTTGAGGCGATCGGTAGACTGCCGATCGCCTTCCGATTCATCTAAGTAACTGAAAACTAAACTGGCTTTACGTTTTCAGCACAAGGTCCCTTCGGTCCCTTGCCCTCGGTATAGGAGACTTTTTGTCCTTCGTGCAACTCGTTAAAAGTCGCTCCCTTGACACTCGACGAGTGAAAAAACAGATCTTTGCCGCCGCCGACGTTGATGAACCCGAATCCCTTGTCCGTCAACTTTTTGATGCTACCTTCGGCCATAACAACTCTTCCTTCAAATGATAGAACCGAACGCCGCCGTCAAACATTGTTGGCCGGACGTCCATTTGTTCATGGCGAAAGTGTACCCGGATAGCGTAGAAATACGCGTAAGAAGTTGCAGCTATGGCACTTATATCGGAACAAAAGTCAGATATTTGCTCGGATTCAGTTGGTTGGTAGTCCTTTTTGACGAGCGTGCCTAGCTTTTTGACTCAAAGCGACCAATCTTTCCATTCTTCCCCTCAAGCAGCAATTGATCGCCTGCGGAAAGCCCGGATCGTATTTCAATCAAGTCCGCTTTTTGACGACCGAGCCCAACAACTTGCTCCTTCAGCTTGCCGTCGACGATCTTCCAAACCTTGTCTACACCTGCGAATCGAACGAGGGCTGACGTAGGAATGACAATCGCTTTGGCCTCGGCATCGATCCGTATCACTCCTTCCGCAAACAGTCCGCTGCGAAGCAATCCATCTGGGTTGTCGATGTTGGCTTCGAAAACCAAGGAGCGATTCACTTGATCTAAGCTGGGGCTTATTCGTGATATCGGCACGATTCTAACTTGATCGCTCAAGTCGAAAGCAAGTTCAAGTTGTTGGCCAACTTTCAACTGCTGTGCAAATCGCTCTGGGACGCTTCCTCGAAATCGAAGAACGGTCGTTTTGGATATGCTCATGAGGGATTGACCGGCCTGAACGTAGGTTCCTGCGGCCACCAATCGCGATTCAATGGCTCCCTTGAATGGTGCTCGCACAATCGTCTCCGATAGGCGCTGATGAGCCAAGTCGCGGGCTGCAGATTGAACAGCGATCATTGCGATCTTTTCGCGAACGCCATTTTGGGCTGATGAATATCGAGCGGAGGCAACGCGTTCCGCTGATTCCGCCAAGTCTAAATCGGCAATGCTAACCGCATCGCGATTGGATAGCTGACGAATGCGTTCGACCGCTTTTTTAGCCTCGTCCCAGACCGCTTTTGTTTCGCGCACGGGTGGAGCATTGTCCGGATTCAATCCCTCGATTGGATCACCTGGCTTAAGTCCCACGGCCGAACGCGCTTGGAGAAGCTGAGCATCGGCCTGTTCTAATAGCAACTGAAACTCTTTCGGGTCCAGTCGAATCAACACATCATCCTGGCAAGCTATATCACCGAGAT
>JANLUJ010001078.1:0-6212 GCA_031363425.1 Pirellula sp. | reverse complement strand
CATTCGCTTGCCACTGCCGTCTCAGTGTTCGCTTTCGCACGTCGGCGACGGCGGGGTTTGTTGGCCGCCCACTCTTTAGTCATGATTTCAAAAACGTCAGGGCTTTCGTAGCGAACGACGTTCTTTCCCTCAGGAATGGGTCCGATTAGACCCTTGAAAATCGGCATTCCACGGAGATCGAGGTCCGTGCTACTGTCATCGATACCAACCTGGGAATGCGTTTTGAAGATCGATTCCGCGTTGTGGAAATCGCGGATCCGAAGTGAACCATCCTGGCCACGTGTCACTACTCGAAATACTTCTTTCTTCGCCATGGCTCTGCTCCGGTCAAACGCTTTAGTGCTAGTCGTTCGGCTCCTTCCTTGAAAACTAATTGTAAGGAATTGCGATAGATAAAAGACTTATCGCACCCTAGCATCCATGCCGAGGTTTCCCAACAAGGTATTCATTCGACCGTTGGCCTTCAAAAATTGCGAATCATTGCTAGCCCTAGTCCTAACTAGTACGACGGTTGCAAGTGCCATCCTCGGATTCACCGTAACGCGTCGTATTGCTGATGTACTTGACTGCTACTGATAGCGGTTCCCCGAACTGGTGCAAGCAGCGTTAGCGAGTGAGGCACTTTCTAGCGTTCGAGTTATTCGTCAACTTCTCCGGCACTGCACCGCACTCGCCAACAGTATTTGATATGATTTCATGTAATTGAAAGCAAAGTGCTATCGGTGGTTTCACCATGAATCATCTTGCCGAACGAACTAAAGGGTTACTGAATGTCGCGGAAGTTATAAGATGAACTCCAATGGAGAAATGCGGAGCGATTCGGACCTGTTTCAAGAACCGGAATCGATTGTTCCGGATGGTTCAAGTTGGGTGAGGCCTTCGTTCGCGGAGCTAACTCCCGACATCTATTGCTCCTTGTTGCAAGAACTGCAAAACAAGCAGCTCAAGTTTGAAATGCAAGCTGAGGAATTGCGTAGTGCGCATCGGGCAATAGAAAGCGTTCGGACAGCCCGATTAGATCATTATGAGCGTGCCTCGGCACGGAAACATGCAGAGGCACTTTCGGCGTGCCAAACGAATGTGCTTGAAATGATTGCCCAGGGGCTGCCGGCAACGAAATCTTTGACGACGCTGATAAGTAAAATTGAGGAACTTTGCCCAAGGATGCTATGTACCGTTTTGCGGATTGATGACGACGGCGAATATTTACGGCACTTTTCATCGGCTGGAATGCCAGATGAATACAATCGGATGATTGATGGTACCCGCATTGGTCCTCGCTCCGGTTCATGCGGGACGGCTGCTTTTTTACGCAAGCAGATCATCGTTGAGGATATTGCTACTGATCCACTCTGGCAAGATTTCCGCGATTACGCGCTGCCGTTTGGGCTTCGAGCTTGCTGGTCAACACCTATATTCGACGACGATGGCCAAGTCTTAGGTGTTTTTGCAAACTACTATTCACAGCCATGCAGGCCAGCTGCCGAACACATACGCCTGATCGCAGTTGCAACGGATATTGTCTCAATTGCTTTGAGCAAACAACAGAAGGAGGAATCTCTCCGATTGAGCGAGCTGGCATTGAATACAGTTTCGCAAGGCGTCTACATCACTGGACCGGATGAACGCATCCTGTGGGCCAACCCAGCTTTTGAAAAGATCACAGGCTTTCAAGAATGGGAATGTCGCCGTCGAAAGTGCTCCTTTGTTCAGGGCTTGAATACCGATGAGAAGTCAATGCAAGCCATTCGCGCGGCGATCAATCAGGGCACGGAGTTCGTTGGAGAAATCCTCAACTGCCGCGAAGATAAGGTGACTCTTTGGAACGAACTAACGATCTCTCCAATACGCGACAAAAAGGGCCAACTAACCCATTTCATTGGAGTTGTTCGCGATATCAGCCTTCGCAAGCAGGCGTTGGATGCGTTGAAGGAAAGCGAGGCGCGTTTTAGGGCGATTGTAGAGCAGGCTCCGTTGGGGATTGCAGAAGGTGAGATCCTTGGCCACCGTTTCATTAGCGTGAACCAGCGGTATGCAGACATCGTGGGGTATACCGTTACCGAATTGATGGAGATGAGTTTTGTCGATTTTACTCATCCGGATGATATTGCTATCGATCTTGGCGAAATGAAAAAGCTTGCGGCTGGAGAGATCCCATTTTTTGCGATAGAGAAGCGGTTTGTTCGCAAGGATGGCCGGATCGTTTGGGTGCAACTAACCGTCGCGGGTCTTGGACGAGACGGAGCTAAGCCAACTCGTTGCATGGCAGTAGTCGACGACATTACACTGCGAAAGGAGACTGAAAAAGCCTTGGTGCAAAGCGAGCGTCGATATCGAGCAATCGTTGAGGCCGAGCCAGAGTGCGTCAAGGTTGTCAGCGAGAATGGAGAGTTGCTTGAGATGAACCCGGCAGGCCTCGCAATGTTGGAAGCAAGTTCCATCAATGAGGTGCAAAAGCATGGCATGATGGAATTGATTGTGCCGAAATATCGGACCGCTTTTTCGAAGTTGCACGAGAAAGCGATCTCCGGCAAACGCGGCTTGTTACAATTTGAGATAGTTGGACTGCAAGGCACACCTCGTTGGCTTGAAACACATGCTGCACCACTTCCCGATTCCGACGGTTGTGTCACCAAGATGCTTGGCATCACACGTGACATCACCGAGAGGAAGCAAGCCGAGGAAGTTGTGCGACAACTCAATGCTGAGTTGGAGAACCGTGTCCTCGAACGCACGGCGCAATTGGAGGCGGCGAACAAAGAGCTCGAATCCTTCAGCTATTCGGTTTCGCATGACTTGCGAGCCCCTTTACGTGGAGTAGATGGCTATGCTCGCATGCTACAAGAAGACTGTGGCGGCCAACTTGACACCGAGGGAATTCGCTTGATCGGAGTAGTACGAAGTGAGGCTCAACGCATGGGTCGCTTGATTGATGACCTGCTTGCCTTTTCGAGGACGGGACGAAAACACTTTGAAGTCAGCCCAATCGATATGCGAAGCCTAGCCTTGGCCGCATACGAAAGCATAATTCCAAGCATGCAGGAAAAGTCGATCGACTTCAAACTGAATCTACTGCCATCGTCGCATGGGGACCCGGCACTTTTGTTGCAGGTCTTTGTAAATCTGATCAACAATGCGGTCAAATTCAGTCGAAATCAATTCGCTCCGATTATCGAGGTAGGTTTTGAAGTAGGAAATGGAGTTACCATCTATTTTGTCAAAGACAATGGTGTTGGCTTCGACGCGCGATATAGTCAAAAACTTTTCGGCGTTTTCCAAAGGCTACACAGTGAAGAAGAGTTTGAAGGGACTGGAATTGGATTGGCTCTAGTACAGCGGATCATTCAGCGCCACGGTGGCAAGGTTTGGGCGACAAGCAAACCCAACTCGGGTGCCACTTTCTATTTCACGATTCCGCATTCGCCATGAGTAAACCGCTTCGCATACTCTACGTCGAAGACAGTGAAATCGACGCTGAACTCGTCATTCGCGAACTATTTCGGGCTGGCTTTGACCCAAGTTACCGTCTTGTTTTGACCGAAGCCGATTTCCTGGCTGGATTGGACACATTGCCGGACCTTATCCTATCCGACTATGCCCTGCCTCAATTTGATGGAATGAGGGCCTTGTTTCTGCTTCAAGAACGCAAAATAGATATCCCATTTATTCTCATCTCGGGTACGTTGGGCGAGGAGGCGGCAGTCACCTCCATTAAGCACGGCGCTGCAGACTACTTGATGAAGGACCGACTTTCCAGGTTAGGGTCTGCAGTAGAAAGAGTCATCGATGAGCACAGGTTGAGGACCGAACGGAAACAGGCTGAAGCGGCATTGATACAAAGCGAGGCATGCTTACGAATCGTGTCCAACTTTGCGCGAATTGGATTTGGCGTCGTCAATTCGAACTATCGTTTTGTTTTTGCAAACGCAGCTTTCGCCGAAATATTTCGTCTACCAAGCGCGAACATTACCGGAATACACTTTTTCAGTGTGCTACCTGTCGGCTTTGAAGAGCAGATTCGGCCAAGGTTGGAAAAAGGCTTTCTTGGTGAACGTGCGGAATTCGAATTTCGTTTGCCTGGTCCAAAGGGACAATTCCATTATTTAGTTAATTGCGAGCCAGTGCTGGACGGCACGCTCGCGTCTGGAGTGTCGAGTGTTGTTGTAGTGGTGATGGATATTACCTCGCGACGAAATACCGAGGAACAACTTCGTCAGTCTCAAAAAATGGAGGCGGTAGGACAATTGGCTGGTGGGATCGCCCACGACTTCAACAATATGTTGACCGTAATCAGCACGTACACTTCCTTGCTGCTCGATTCAAATTCGATCAGCATTGATGAACGGTATTTCGTCAACGAGATCGGCAAAGCAAGTGAACGAGCGGCCGATCTAACAGCAAGGTTGCTCGCCTTTAGTAGGGGGCAAATGCGATCACCGGAGGTTGTCAACCTTAATGAAATGATAGTCGATTCGCAGAAGTTGTTAGAACTCACACTGGGCAGACGAGTGGAAATCTCACTATCGCTCCAGCAGGATTTGCATTGTATCTGGATGGATCGCATCGAGTTGTCGCAAATCTTAATGAATTTATCGATCAATGCTCGCGATGCGATGCTAGATGGGGGACGACTTGAAATCCGAACGCAAAACGTAGAAGTAACGGAGGGTGATGCCAATGGCGGACTTTGCCCTAGTCCTGGTAGTCATGTATTGCTAACCGTTTCCGATACAGGTTGTGGGATGACAGAAGTCGTGAAACGTAGAATTTTTGAGCCATTCTTTTCGACCAAGCCCATTGGAAAGGGAACTGGACTGGGGCTAGCTATAGTACATGGTATTGTCTCCCGATCGGGCGGCAGCATTCAGGTGTCGAGCGAGACTGGTAAGGGAACAAAGTTTGGTATCTACTTTCCTAAGTCTTTGGAAGCAAAAGAAAAATCCAGGGACTCGTCCGAGTTGCCGCGAACGCTTCGGGGCACGGAATTGATACTTCTTGTGGATGATGACGATTTCGTCCGTAAGGCAACACACTCCATTCTGACAGAATACGGATACAGGGTAATAGAAGCAGAAAATGGGAATAGGGCTATTCAGGCATTCCAGGAGCAACCCAACGCAATTCAGCTGGTTATCACGGATCAAGTGATGCCCGAAATGCTTGGTGCCGCATTAGTCGAGAATATTGAGCGGATACGTCCTGGCATTCCAATCTTGCTAATATCGGGCTACATTGCTGACGATGAGACTCGCAGATACCTTGTCGATAACAATGTGAACTATCTACAAAAGCCATTTCATCACCAATCGCTTGCACGCAAAGTGCGGGACGCTCTGGATCTCCCTGCAAAAACGAAATGACGCTAGCAGCGTCGGTAAACGCAAGAGGCGTTTGCAATGTGGTGAACGTTTTTAGCGTCCGTCGGGTTCCGACATACCTAGCACGACGCGCAAGCTAGTGAATTGAGGATTAGATTCACTAGTGAATCGTCGAGTTCGTTGACTTTGGTTTCAACCGCAGAGGCGCGTCTTTTCTTAGCACGCTCGGCCAAGTACTTTTCGTACCTGTCAAGTTGTTCGGTAGTGAGCGCACCTGCAAAAGTCTTCGTCCAAATCGCTTCTTACTTAACCTTTTTGAGATCGAGCATTCGCATGGGCGGAAATGGAAACGGTTGGTCTTGCGCATTCTTGGTGTTCTTCTCTGTACTTTCTGCGTCTTCGTCCGAAAGCGTGTTGCCCGGCTGCGTGGTGCCAGAGTCGTTGTTGATGCCGGGTATGGGTAGCTTGATCTCTTGAGCTTTCTTGATTGCATTCCTAACGGCAGCGATGGCGGCTACCTCAAGCTTCTTTGTGGTGGCATCGCTCAAACCGGCAACGCGGCGAATTGTATCAACTTCGATCCGCATAGCCGCTTCCATTTCATTCGGATCTCCGCCAAATGGGAAACCGACGTTCTGTTGTACCTGGATTTGTTGCACTCGGACTTGGGCGACTGCTGCAAGCGAAAAAGGGACCAGAGTCCATTGGAGAACAAGATATTTTTAAAAATTCGCGCGTAGACCAGCGGCAGGCTGAAACCTACCAGTTGAGCCTGAGGTGCTCGGAGGCTTTCCCACTTTCGCATCAATGATTTAGTGGGTATTCAAAAAGCCCGAACGATCCACCGGTCAAGCCGGTGGGATTCAGAAATACCGCAGGCTTGTCCTGCTGGAT
>JANLUJ010001064.1:0-2394 GCA_031363425.1 Pirellula sp. | reverse complement strand
TACGGCATACCATGGCCTACTGTACGGACTCAGCGATGGGGTTTTGGAATGCATCGATCCAAAGGATGGAACACGTGTCTGGAAAGGAAAACGATACGGACATGGGCAATCGATCATCGTTAATGGCCATATACTAGTGATATCCGAGGACGGGCGTGTGGTGCTGGTTCCTGCAACGGATGCCGGACAGGGACGAGAGATCGCTGGGATACAGGCCTTGGAGGGAATTACTTGGAACATTCCTACTGTAGCCGGGCCTTACCTGCTGATCCGAAATGCTGAGTTCGCGGCGTGCTTGCTTTCCAATAAGGGAGAGGGGCATGATGCCGGAACCGTCTCCCAATAAGAGCCGAGTTATTTTAGGCCTGGATCCAGGCTTAGCGATCACTGGATATGGAATCATTCGCAGCGGAACAAAAATACAGCTCATCGAGGCGGGGGTGATTCGCATTCGGCGCGATCAACCGTTGGCCGCGCGACTAAAGGAACTGTACTTAGGAATCATGGAAGTATTTGAGAGCCTCCCCATCGAGGAGGTCGCGATCGAACAACTCTATTCGCACTACGAACGACCGCGGACGGCAATCTTGATGGGCCATGCGCGCGGAGTGCTATGTTTAGCTGCCGCCATTTCCGGAAAAACGGTGCATTCGTATGCCCCGACCAAGGTCAAGAGCCTGCTAACCGGAAACGGGCGCGCTCCTAAAACGCAAATGCAACTTGCCATTCAACAACAATTGATGCTAAAGGAAGTGCCCGATCCACCCGACGTTGCCGACGCATTGGCCATCGCTTTGTGTCACCATTTCGCAACCGGCCCTATCGCTGAACTACTCAAGAAATCCAGGAAATAACTTGATCACCAAAGTCACGGGACAGCTACTAACACTTGCCGATGATTGTGCAACATTGAACATCCCACCGTTTGAGTATGAGGTGGCAATTCCCGAGTACACGCGTCGGCACTTGCAAGCCGATGTTGGCAAAAGCATATCCCTGCACACAATTCATTATATTGATGGCAATGCGGCTCAAGGTGGGCGATTGATGCCAAAGTTGGTTGGATTCCTCACGACCATTGAACGCGACTTTTTTGAATTGTTTTGTTCGGTCGATGGCGTAGGTGTAAAGAAAGCTCTTCGGGCCATGGTTCGACCCGTACAGGACACGGCAATCATGATAGAGCAGCAAGATGCAAAGGGGCTTTCAACGTTGCCTGGAGTCGGGCCGGCAACAGCGGAAAAGATCATCGCAACCCTTCGCCGCAAGATGCCTCGATTTGCATTGTTGGTTCGTCGGGAAATGCCTGGAGCAGAGGTTCAAAAACCCGGAGTTGTCGACGAGACGTTTCAGGCGTTGCTGGTGCTTGGTCACAACGAAGCCGATGCACGGCGACTAGTCGAACAGGCCCTAGCAGGTTCGAAAAAGTTCAAGGACACCGAATCGATGATCCAAGCCATCTATCAGCGACAAGCCTCCGGTGGTTAAACATCGGCGACAATTGGTTCTATGACTCGCTTGGTTTGCCAACCGCCGTGCAGATAGCGCAAAGTAAAGATGACCGCTAGCATCACGACCCAAACTGCGATCACCGACCACCAATAGTAAAGCCCGTCTAAGCCGGTCCAACGATTGACCAGGATTCCACCGATGACGGTTGTCGCGCCGGCGAAGATGTGTCCACCCAATACGAACCGCGTGTCTCCCGCCCCTTTGAGCGCACCCACAAACACAGTTTGGAAAGCGTCGAACACGCAGTATCCGGCAATGAAATACAAGAGCGGTCGAAGAAGCGGTCGCATTGCCTCAAATCGATCTGGGTCCGTGTCGACTGCATACACCGATATGATCCAATCTGGAAAACCGCCATATAGCACTACGAAAATCAAACTGTACGCGATCCCAATCAAAAGACCACTCAAGACCATGCGCTTGGCCGTATTCACTTGTTCGCGCACTAGATACTTTGCAACCAATACGCCGATGGCTGTACCTAGTCCCACCAAGGGTATAAAGGCGATTAAGTTAACGCCCAGTGCAAGCGTCGTAGCGTCTGCTTCGTCTTCGCCAAGACGACCAACGATCATCATGATGGAAGCAAAGCACACGGCCTCTGCCACCACCGAAACGCCAGCAGGCCATCCAAAATGAACAAGCCTTTTCATTAATCGAAAATCCCATTTGAGCAACTCGGATAAACCAGCTCGATTTGAGCCCAGCGTCTCAGGATCCACGTAGACTCCCGCCACCTTGTTTTTAAGCTGGAAGTCTTTCCTCGCAACAAATGCCAAAATGACCAGCTTCAGAATCAACGCAATGCTACTCGCTATAGCCGCCCCACGCACACCGAGAGTTGGGAAACCCAAAGCTCCAAAGATCAGGATATAGTCTAAA
>JANLUJ010001056.1:0-4732 GCA_031363425.1 Pirellula sp. | reverse complement strand
TCCTATGAATCGCTCCATAATCGTTTTAGGCATCTGCTCCCCTTCAAATTCGACGGACACAACGTTCGGCGCGATCGACATGGGGTGAGCTTCAAGTCCCAAGTCTTTATCTGGCCGAGAGTATGGATACTCATTGCCAGCTTGAAAATATCGGCCTTGAACCGCATCATAATGACCGTCAGTAAAGCGTTGTCGAATCTCGTCATAGGGTGAACGGTACGAAACATCTATCAGAAGCGTGTCCGCTTGATTGGCTAGAACGTCGGCGGTTCCATTGCCTCGATGGTGATCGATATCAATAACGACGACCCTATTGCGATGACCGGGACGGATTTGAACCTGATGATCCCTTGCGTAGAGCGCTGCGAGCGCGGCATTAGAGAGGTAACAGAAACCCATCGCCAGATCGCGTTCGGCGTGGTGGCCCGGTGGCCATACCAACCCAAAAGCAGTATCGCCATTGGTCGATTGCATAAGGATATCAACTGAGTCGTAGGCTGCGCCGACAGCGAGCCTGGCTGCGTCCAGAGTGCCAGGAGTAATATCAGCTTCCTTGCCAAAATCAGAAATGAATGGATCCTCGCCTGCATTGGCACAAGCCTTGGATCGAACGACGTTCGTCGCAAGGTTTTGAAGATATTGCACATCGTGGCCACGCTCAAGGTCTTTCAAGTCAGGCATTCGAGACGAGCTGACCAGGATGATCGGGGCAAGTGCTTTTCCATTGCCATCAACGATAGCCCCGAAAATTGTCGAGGTTGCCTCCGGAAGAGTTCGAAGCTGCAGCATTCGCGCCGCTTCCAGGCAGCCGACAGCCTTACCCGGAAAATCGTATTGAATGGAGGCATCAAACCTGTCACGCGTGCCCAGGTGACGATAATCGGTTGATCCGACATCAGGACTAAAGCAAGACTCATTCGTGACGATTGTGAGGGACATACAGCACCATGTGACAATTGGAATCACGCGATCGGACACACGCAGGGCGGCTCTGTTAGAGTTCGGCAATTTTAACATTGCGGTACTCGCACTTCATTTCGACTCCGCCATGGATTTGCAAGCCAAGCGGCGCGGCGCCGGAGAACTTTGGATCGGTGTATTCGGAAGCCTTCTCGCCATTGATCCAGCATGTAAACGTGTCGCCTTTTGCCTGGATGCGGAAGGTGTTCCATTCCCCCTCCGGTCTCATGAGCTTCTTCGCATCTTTGGCTTGACCTGCCTCGGGATAAGCGGGCTTGCCACCGGTGTAGAACGAGCCAGTCATGTCTACGCGGAGACTGCCCGATACACCGAGTTGTAACTGGAGCTTCGGTTGCCGAATCTCGATGCCCGTATCGACCCCTCGGTCCGTCGCGGCCTTCCAGCGAACATCGAACTCCAACACGAAGTCTCCGTAGGACTTTTCCGTCCAGAGGTAATGCCCCTTTTTCTCTGCATCGTTCTCTCCGATGAGCACTTCGTTTTCAATGCGCCAAAACTTGGCAGCCCCTTCGGCTTTGAAATTGGACATATCTTTACCGTTGAAAAGCGGTCGTAGCTTGGGCTCTTCCGCAGTAGCGCCGAATGTGAATGCAAACGCGAGTGACAGAGCAAGGACTAGGCGATAAATTGAATTACATTGGTTCATGGTTTGCTCTCGTTGAATGATAACGATGTAGTGGTATGACGGATAATTGTATTGTGACACAACATCCGACCCCTGTGTGTCCCGATGAACGAACGATCAAAGTATACTAGCAAGAATCAGGTCCTTAACTGGAACAAACTCATCGCATTCGTGCCGAGTCTTGACTTGGTACTTGTTCGCCAAACCGGAGCGAGCGGCGCGTGGGAATACGAAGAATACATTCGTCGGGCATGTGACGCTGCTTTAACCAAATAGCAGTGTCAACAAGTTATCGATTGATTTCATTGATAACAGCCAGTACATCGAGCGGGTCGATCTGCCCATTCCGATTGACATCGACGAACGGCAGACTGCGGTCTAAGTTGGGGTTGAGTGAACGTATGCCGTTGAGATTGATCTCATTGATGATGATCAGCACATCCAATGGGTCTGTGTCGCCATTGTTATTCACATCAAATGGGCTTGCAGGATTGGTCCAAAATGCAGGATCGTTGTCCGTAATCGCGATGTCCACAGCAGCTGCGATCACACCGTCGCCGTTCGCTGTGATTCGGACGAGTCGGCGTCCTTGTGGCGCGAAGTCATCGATTGCGGTCACGGGAAACGAGGCAGACATTGAGCCGGCCGGGATTAATACCGTTGCTGGAACGATCAATTGATTGGGTTGGCTTGCAACGAGCTGAACGGTGACGCCACCCAATGGAGCAGGAGAGCGAATCGAGATTGTAGCCTGGGTGGTTCGCATCGCCGCGTTCTCTTCATTCACTTCATTCGACTGCAGCACCAACGAAAGAGGTTGGAAGTCGGTGACCGTTATCGAAATGGTCGCGGACCCGTAACCCACGGACGAGACAGCGAGGATTGCGATTTGAGATCCATCGAAAATAGTGTCATCGATCGCGTCCACGCCCACGGTCATATTCGTCGAGCCAGCGGGGATCACCACGGACGCGGGGAGATTGACTTCACTGGTGTCATTGCTCGAAAGTTGCACGGTGATGCTCTGACCAAGATCCGTGTTGGAGCGTGAGACGGTGAGTGTAGTCGCCCCCGCCCCCTCGTTTTCAGTAATGGAAGAACGGCTTAGCGAGACAATTAAATTCTCTCGGTCCAATACATCGACAGCCACATTGTTGGAGACGATTGAGCCAGTCGATGCAGACACTAGTACGCGGATTGTACCGTCCAACAGTGCGTCGTCTATCGCTTGGACCGGAATGGTGATCGAGGACTGTCCTGCAGGAATCGATACGAAACTTGGGAGTTGTAGCTCAGTGATATCGCTGCTGGTTAAAGAAACGGACAAGGCCGTTGAGATATCAAAACCAGATCGCTTCAACGTTAGCGTTGCGGCGTTTGCACCAGCGTCTTCGGCAATGCTCGTTCTATCGATGACCAAGTCCAAGCTCGGTGGAGCTCCCACGGAGACAGAAAACTGTTGTTGGCTGGAACCGCCATCATCATCAGCGACAACGATAGTCACCGTGAAGTTCCCCATCTGAGAATAGACGTGATTGGAATTGAAGAATCCTTTGGTTTCAACCCCGGGGGAGCCTAACACTTCTACGGTCGCGTTACCTGTGTCCACAGGACTGCCATCACCCCAGTTGATCGCATAGTTGAAGGACTCGGTTAGGGGCGGTGAAGCTTGGCTGGCTCCAAATCCAGGATCAGTAAATTGCCCAATCCTTGCGAGTGTCAGGGCTTGACCCTGAATCGCGGTTTCGTTTCGATGAACTGCGAGCGTTGGCGCGACGTTGGTAACACCAGCACCAAATAGGACAGTCACTGATCCAAGGACTGATCCGGTCAATTTAAGTGTTCCGGCGAATGTGCCGTTGTCGCCATAAACATGCGACGCACTAACTTGAACTTGTTGATTGATGAATTGCCAGCCGACGTCTTGAAGTCCAGCGAAATCCAATCGCGTTGGTAGCCTGCGTTGACCATTTGCAGCTTCTGGTGACATCAAAGCCGGTTGGCCATTGTTTGTTGTACCAACTGCCCAGTGACTTACATCGTTCAAGGGGACGGGTGATTTGCCAGCAATAGCAACGGAGTTTGCGCCGGTGAAGCCTCCAGCAACTTTTTCATCCCAACTATTGGCTAACCCGAATCCTAGCGAATGCATAACCTCATGGGATGCGATAGAAACAAAGTCGAATTCGTTTGCGTCTAAACCATCCGTCGTAAGCCCGAAGTGCCAGTTAGCGGTCGAGGAAAAGGCTACAGAGCCACCCCAGGGGCCAAAGTCGGTTTCTGCACTCAATAACGCGCCTGGTTGACCGCGAGCTTTGACGCTATCTATGAACGCTTGGCTTGTTGAGGATGCGCTGAACCCCCCCTTTTCACCGATTCCAAGTTCGCCTGCACTCAAAGATCGAGCACCCGCAAAAATTAGGATTTCGTTGGCCGGTATGACTAAATTGGTGCGAGTGTCTTGAGCGCCCGTCGCTGGATTCACGAACCGCGCAGTCCACTGATCTGTTCCGGTCGGCCGAATTGCTGTCAGTTGATCGGAAAACTTGCTGACGATGGAGTTTGCTGCGAATTGAAGGCTGTTGCGTCGTTCTTGGCTTGAAAAAAAACCTTGAGAGTCCAGGGAATAGTCAAAGCGGATAGAAAGTGGTCCGGCGGTCGGGGAGGTACTGACGGTGGCTGGACTTGACGTGCCATCGCCCCAGAGTACCAGGCCGCCAATTGCTCCCCCAATTCCAGACGTATCAATGGTTTGATTGATAGTTAAAGACTGCCCTTCGGCAGTCAACGCGATGCGTGCAGTCAATCGCTCGAACTGGAGCGATCTCAGGTTCCTAATGGCCTTACGACGGCTTGGCTGTTTGACGAAGCGCTTTAAAAGTCGTGTTGTCATCGTGGCAGGACTTACCGCGCAGAACAGGGACCAGTGCACTCAACCAACCTGACGTTGTAGAGGCAAAACAGCAGCGGCGAAATCTCGCAAGGTTGTGTGTGACCGCTTTTCTGATGGACTCACGACCGATTCAAGATCGATTTCGCCAGATGCTTGAAGTTGTAGTTCGCCTCGAACAACCTTGACGTCGCGCGGCGCTTCAATCCCTATAGTGACGCGGTTGCCGCTCACCT
>JANLUJ010001038.1:0-3604 GCA_031363425.1 Pirellula sp. | reverse complement strand
CTTAGAGCCACAACAACGGGTGGTAGGCACCGAGCGAATCTCCGCCAAATTACTGACGCTCAGCATGAGTTTGCCTAAAAAATGATAGACGTTTCATCCAACAAGATCAGTTGGCTACCCAAATCGGGCCTTTTGGTAAGTGCTCGTTCGATAGCAGAATCCAAGCTAATTATCGCAGCCGGAGGCAGATGGCTAGATGTAAAGGAGCCGTCCCTAGGATCACTTGGCAGACCCGCCTTGGAACTGATCTTTTCCATTCTTGAGTTGGATATTCCCGAATCGGTACAGGTAAGCGTTGCGGGGGGCGAATTGCTGAATTGGACAACGGATTTGGATGAGACCTTGGCCGCCAAATTGCCAGCCAGGACCTACCTCAAATTGGCGCTGGCAGATTGCAAAACCAGGGCATGGAAGAGCGTGGCGTATCGGATTTCGCGAGCTTTGATTCGTCGCTCGCAGTTAATCTTGGTACATTATGCAGACGCTGTGAATTCGAGGGCGCCCAATTGGAAAGAGGTCATCGAAACCACAAAGTGGCTCGGTGGAAGATTTGTGTTGATCGATACGCATAGCAAAGAGTCGGGTGGCTTATTGGATCACTATTCGCTTGATCAACTGGGCGAGATGATTGCCGTAGCAAAGCAGCGCAAACTCGGCGTCGCATTGGCTGGTTCGTTGAAATTGGATCAACTTCAAAAACTATCGAGTTTGAATGCGGATTGGCTTGGCGTGCGCGGGGCCGTTTGTCACGAAACGCTGCGAACGGGCGATCTTTGCCCAAAACGACTGAAGCAAGCGATTGAACTATTTCCTGCCTGTTCCTCCATAGGAAGCTGAACATCATGTCTTCGGGCAGCGAACGAGACCGACCGTGTGGCCTTTTGCGACAGGGGAACAAAGTAGTTGGCAATGTTTGCATGCCAGAAGAGACAGAAGTATTCATCAAGGAATTCAACCACTGTTACGGGCAATTGCGACTTGAGGTGAGCGAACCTGCTACCACCGTTTCGAAACCAACTTCGAATCCGCACTCGTTTCGATTGCCGATGTGGTTCCGCCACGTCTGGAATGAACGCAATGCGGAAGAGTAATTCCGTGGCAGATGCTGCCAGCATCTGCACCGACGCTAGCAGCGTCGGCCACGGCTAAAAATCAAACCGAAGTCGTCCAATAAGCTATAGGCCACAGGGGTCGCCAGCAAACTTATCAACAACGAGAGAGCTTGACCGCCGATAATGACTTTGGCCATGCTAGCTCGGGCGCTTGCACCGGGGCCTTGTCCCAACGCGATTGGAACCATCGCGGCCATTAGCATCACCGTGGTCATGAGAATGGGGCGCAGTCGTGTATGATTGGCTTCGAGAATCGCCCTTTCGCGCGGCAAGCCGGTACGTCTCAATTCATTTGTCTTGTCCACCTGCAAAATTCCATTTTTCTTTACAATCCCAATCAACATGAACAAACCAAACATTGCATAGAGATCCATTGGCGTTCGAAACAACAGCAGCGATAGCAGGCCAAATGGAAACGTCACCGGTAGGGCAGCGAGGATGCTGATTGGATGCATCCAGCTTTCGAACTGGGCAGCTAGGATCAAGTACATGAACGTAACGCTCAACCCAAGTGCGACCATGAAGTAGTAGGCCGTTTCATTTAACATGTCTGCTTGCCCTCCAAAAACGATTTGGTACTCGGGCGGCAAATTCATTTCTGCCACGCTTTTATTGGCAAATTGAACGGCTTCGTTTAATGTAACTTCGTCGGGATGTGCCATCAAGGTAACGGTGCGCTGTCGATTCAATCGGTCTATCTGACTTGGTCCTTGTTTTTCTTGCGTCCGCGCAAGACTGTTTAACTGAACCTGACCAACGGCTGGAGTGGGAATTGAAATGGTTAACAAGTCCTCCGAGTCGGTACGGAATTGCTTGGCCGCACGCAACCACACATCATATTGTTCAGTACCTTCCTTGAAGCTTGAAACAATTTGACCGCCTACCAAGACGCTGAGCGTATTTGCGATCATTTGGACTGGAACTCCCAAGTCCATCGCGCGCTCTCGATCGATATCGACTTGCAATTCCGGCTTTCTCATCGAAAGGGTCGAATCGATATCGACGAGGCCATGAAGCTGACGCAGCTTTTTTTTGAGCACTTCAGCATACGTTGCCAACTCTTCCACGCCGGGCCCTTGCAAACTGATTTGAAAAATTCGACTATCACCATTAGGGCCGCCACCGAGTGCCGAAACATCGGATACAGATGTTCTTAGATCGGGATAGTCTTGGAGGATCTCGCGAACGCGGCGCATCAATTCGAACTGAGTAAAGTGCCGTTGGTCAAGTTCAACCAATCGAAGATAGATGGAGCCTCGCGTCACATCACCTTGTCCCTTGGCCGTCCCCGACTGTCCAATCGAGATGAAGCGGTGCACAACTCCAGGTAACCTGGCCAACCGATTTTCGATTTCGGTTACGACTTGATTGGTGCGATCCAACGTATAACCCTCTGGTGTAACGAATCCCACTTGCATCTCGCTTTGATCGTCACGAGGGACAAGGTTTGCTCCAAGATTCATTGCGATCGGAACGGTTGAGGCGACGACCAATAGGCACACACCCATGGTCAGCCATCTATGCCGAAGCGACCAACGCAAGCAAATTCCGTATGTCCTTTCGACAGCGCCATAAATCCAACCCGATTTAGAACCGGAATGCCCCGCCCCATGCTTCTCGACCTTTAGAAATCGGGAGCAGAGCATTGGGGTTAGCGTGAACGATACGAAAAGACTCATTAAAATGGCAAAGGCGACTGTCAACCCAAAGCTGCTGAAAAACCGACCAACCATCCCACCCATAAATGCGACGGGAACAAAGATCACAACCAGCGACAAGCTGGTGGCCAAAACAGCCAAGGCAATTTCACGAGTTCCGATGCTCGCCGCTGCCATCGCATCCAAGCCGTTCTCCTCCATGTGGCGGAAGATGTTCTCGTGCACAACCACCGCGTCGTCTATTACCACCCCGATCGCCAAAATCAAACCCAGCATCGTGATGTTGTTGAGCGTAAAGCCCATGTACTGCATGAACAAAAAAGTAGGGATGATCGATGTAGGGATGGCAAGGGTTGCAATCAGGGTCGTTCTCCAGTCTCGGATGAATAACAGGATAGTAGCGCCGACCAAAACAATTGCTAACAATAGGTGGAAGCGAACTTCCTCCATGGAGACACGAATGAATCGCGACTGATCTTGAGTCATCTCCAATTGGATATCGGTTGGCAATGCAGTGCGAATGCGTTCCAATCTCTTTTGTACCGCATCCGAGATGGCGACCGTATTGGTGCCGGATTGCTTCTGTACAAATAGACTAACCGCGTTCTGTCCATCCAATCGGCTGAGGCCTCGGGGCTCCTCGATGGAATCTTCAGCCACTCCAATGTCTTTGATACGAATGGGGTAGCCTTTGCGATTTGCTACGATCAATTCATTGAACTGCTCTGCTGTCGCGATGCGTCCCAAGGTTCGTAGTACCATTTCTCGTTGGCCTTGATCTACTATCCCTCCAGGGACTTCCAAGTTCTGACTTATCAGCGAGTGTCGAATCTC
>JANLUJ010001023.1:0-10761 GCA_031363425.1 Pirellula sp. | reverse complement strand
GGGTCGAAGCTGCAGTTTTGGATCGTGTATGACTACGTCGGCTACAAAGACCGCAGCATCATCGATCACGGTTGCACGAGGTTCAATGCGACTTATCTTTCCTCGAAACGTTGCCATTCCTGACGCATCGCTACGAACACTGACCTCGTCGCCAACGTTGATCTGCGCAAGATCGGATGCGAGTAGTCGTACCTCAGCCGTCATCGACTCCAACTCCGCAACTTCGAAAAGACTTTGACCCAATGTCAATGGCATTCCGACGTTGCGTTGCCAGTCACCTTGGACGACAATTCCAGATGTCGTAGCTCTGATCTCAAGCCTGCGGAGTTGATCTTCGATGCTCTCAATTCGCCACTTGGCTTGATTCATTTCCACGTCAGCAAGTCCAACATTCCCAGTCGCTCGGTTAGCTAATGCAGAATCGCGTTTCTTAACTGCACCCTCGAACTCCGCGTTTGCCGTGGCGAGATCTCGGCGGAGCTGATCATCATCGATTCGTGCCATGAGCTGCCCTTTTTCGACATGGTCGCCCGGCCGAACTTCGCAACTGGCTATGCGCCCTTGGATAGGGCTAGACAAGTACTGTTTTGTTTCAGGTTCAAAAACACAGTCCCTGCATGGGTAATAGGGTATGGGCGTAAGTACAGCAATGCAGGCTAGTCCAATCGGGGTCAACCACCAACGAGGCCTTGCACGAATCAATTCCACGCAACTCAGCAATTTGGTGAACCAACTGCAGCGTCGAACGATGAGCCACGCATCGAGCTGTCGTAGTAAAACGTCCAATGACTCCTTGCCAAGCCACATTTGGCTCGCATCCGAGAGATACTTGGCGCTTCCATGCTCGACGACTGACGTTGCTTCGCAAAGCAACACGGCGAACCCAGATGACTCGTTGAGAGAAAATGGTATCGAGCACACCGGAGTCCCAAGAATCAACGCAAGCTCATTGAGACAAGCACTAAACTGGAGTGGCGCATTCTGGTTTGCGGCGTCACCGCGGGACGTTAAAGCGTCCGCGGAGAACCGCGGCTCCATGCGCCATACACATTCTTTGGCAACCTTGGCTAATACACTTCCCTGCACACGAAAGTCGCTTGCATCCCAACCGCAATGAGCCGATTGTATGATTGCCCCGGATTTCGTGGTTATCAGCAATCCCATGGAATGACCACCAACGCTGGCGAGGTGATCAACAACAGATTTTAAAAGCGTTGTCGAAAGGACGTCGAATGCGGGAATCGCAGTTTTAGGATAGCTGTTTTCTTTGGCACCGACTGGCTCGGCGCTTTGGATTCGGTCCAGTCCCAACATCCCTTCCGCGCACAACCTTTGAATGGTTGTAGCAACGTCAAACACACCATCCATGCGGTTCGCTGGGCTTTCGCCCGCGATCGATGACCTTTCAACAGTCACAGGGTTGTGTAGTTTGGGATTGCTTGTGTTCATGCTATTCGAGTTAGGATTGAACTAGCTCGCAAGCCGAGGACCGAATGAGACCATCTTCATTCTCAATAATGACCGTCATTTCGATGACATGACCGTCGGCAATCGCAAACGGGGCGATGAACTCAATTTGGGCCTTCACGACAACGTGATTGGACAACCGAATTTCAGCGCGGCCTGACTTTCGAAATCGTTCGGCAGCCTCATCCGACAAGAAGAAACGAGCTCGCAGTTTGGAAGTGTCCACCAATCGAATGATTGCGGGTGCGTTGCCTGCAATGTACTCGCCTACGTCGCGATACACTGTCACCACGGTTCCGCTATGCGGAGCCCTGATGGTGCGTTCATGAAGCATCAACCTTGCCTTTTCAAGCCTCGCTTGGGTTATTAATTTTGCCTCTTCTTGTGCTTGCAGTTTGGCTTTCGAGATATTGAGATCCAGAGTGAATCGCTCAAGTTCCTTTGGGCTTGTCTTGCCTGCCGCAACGAGTTTGGATACTTCCTCAACTCTGCGAAAGTTGAATTCTGCTTCTCGACGAGCCGTTTCGAGCATTCCCAGTGAGTTAGCGTCTAATTCAGCTTCGTTGACGAGGTACCGTTGCTGCTCGTTGTCGAGTCGTCCGATTTCTGATTTCTCGGCAATTGCATCACCCGGCTTTACAAAGAGTTCGCGTACGACTCCCATTTCCGCTGTGGCAACCTCAGTATCCTTGAATGGTTCAAGAACGCCCTGCTTATCGGCAGCGGCAAGAGATCGATTGATAACGGATTGAGCAGACGTTGTGCCTGACAAAAGGCAAAAGATGATCAAACATCTAAAGCCTACTTTGGTACTTGCTGAACGCATGATGGGGTTTCTCGTAAACGAAAAGCGAGGTGAGACTTTCGGTGGGGCCGTGCTCCAAGAATTTCACTTCCAAAGATGGCTCTTGGTTCTTGCACAGAGCACGTACAACTCACAGATTCTCAAGATTCGCATGTGGATTGTGCCGACTGTAACGACTTTGCTTGTTCGCCTTAAGAAAATCTCACCCCGGTTTGCAGGCAATGACCCGATGAAAGTGCAATTTCACTTCGCGGTCGCAAACCCGTCGAACACCCTCAACCAAACAGGATGGTTCGTTTTGTTGTTGTCCACGTGCAATCACGTCTTCTAATTTCGTCCCAGGCGGTACGGAAAAGGTGGATTGATTGATCGTTTGATTTCCCGCGTCAAGCTCTGGGACGATGAAGTGGCACGTCGCTCCAAAAGTCAGCATCCTGGCTGCATAGGCGTCATGATAGGGTCTTAATCCGCGAAAACTGGGCAACAGGCCATGGTGCAAATTAACAATGCGACCTCCCGCAAATTTCCAACATGTTTCCGGCGGCAGAATACGCATGTAGCGAGCGAGAACCACGTAGTCCACCCGGTACTGATCAATGACGCGAACCATCGCGTCATCGTCACCTGAACCATCCTCTCGCCCAATGTATTCAAACGGAACACCAAAATCAGTCGCGAGCGACTCACAGGATTTTCTATTTCCAATGACGACCGAAGGATTTGCACGTACAACACCCGCTCGAATTGCCTCCAGGATTGCCCGCGGCGTGTCTTCAATGCGAGTCGCGCATATAGCCAAATTTGGGCAAAGCGCGCGTTCTTCGGGGCTCCAGACTCGTATCTCTAAGTCCTTCGTTTCCGCGATTTGACTCATCGCAATTCGAATAGGTAGAAGCTGGTCGGACCCAATCTGAAGACGGCACATCATTGCAAACAAAGCTGCTTCGTCGTGGTCATACATCTGAATCTCAGCGATGTTCGCACCACGCGACGTAACGTCATGAATGATAGGGTCGGCCAAGCCCACATTGTCAGGCCCGACGGCAGTGATGACTATTTCCATGACTAAAAGGTACCCAAAGTCTTCTTGATTGCAATGCAAGCCCAGTTGTTGTGTTTCACGACGCGCTTGCGAGCGTAGCTAACCAAGATTCGGACCGGGATTTTGAATTAGCCATTGTTGCAAATCTGCCTCGCGCACTTGCACTCTACCGATGTTCACCGACTTGCCCGTCGAGGGATCGGCATCGACCCATGTTCCAGAGAGGCGAACATCTTCCGTCGCAACATGAAAGGAATTGGGATCAAAGGTCAACGTGGTGTTTAGTACCGGCTCGATAGCACGCCCCAGAATACTTCGAAAAGGGCCGGTCATGCCTACATCGCATTGAAATGCTGTACCGCCTGGAAAAATCTGTTCGTCAGCGGTGGCGACGTGCGTGTGGGTTCCGAGCACAGCGGTCACTTTGCCGTCCAAAAACCGTCCCATCGCTTGCATGTCGCTCGTCGCCTCCGCATGCAAATCACAGACTCGAATTCGGACGTCCTCAGGAAGGTTTGCAAGAACTCTGGATGCTGCGGAAAACGGGCAGTCCACCGGCCGCATGAACACGCGCCCCAAGAGGCTGATCACGGCAACAGGAATTCCTTCGCTCGTTTTGACGATACAATGGTCTCGGCCTGGTGCATCAAACGGAAAATTTGCCGGCTTTACAATATTCGATTCGGTCTCCAATACGGTCGCGATCTCCTTCTTGCGATAGATGTGGTCTCCCAGCGTTATCGCATCAACTCCCGCCTCAACAAGCTTCTTGTACTGCGCCCGCGTCAAGCCTGCTCCGTCGGCTGCATTCTCCGCATTGGCAATGATTAGATCGACATGCAGTTTTTTTCGAAGCCATGCAGTAGCATCACATAGTATTGTCACTCCTGGCTTTCCAACGACATCTCCGACCAAGATGAGTCTAACATGATTCGCATTCTTTGGCGGAATCGTCATTTTTGTTTTTTCCTTGCGTATACCTCGATCAACGGTCCCATCTTTAGCCCGTGCTCAATGCGATAGAGAACCCGCTTAAACAATACGCCCATAGGAAACGTGCTGTCAAAAGACTGGTTGCGACGTGGAGTAGCCGCGTACAGAATTTCGAATCCAGTTTTTCTGAGTAGCCTGCATAGCGACCCAAGGGTATAGAAATAGAGATGCGATGATGGAACTTCATTCAACAAGCGAGGCCGACGAAGAGCCAATTCTCGAAACCGATCGAACAAGTCACCGAACTCGAAAGGAACTTCGACTATCAACACGCCTCCCGTTTTCATGGATTTGGCTACATGCCGGATACTGCTCAGCGGATCGAGCAAATGCTCCAGTACGTGACTCATGTGAATGCAATCATAAAACGCATCCGGAAGCGTGGTTTCCTCGAGCGTGCCATGCTGGATGTTGATTCCCCAATGTTGCTTTGCATATTCGATCGTTTCGATACCGGCTTCAAGCCCAAAGATCGACCAACCCTTCCCTCTCGCTTGATTTAGAAAAACTCCTCGGGACGCACCGATATCGAGCAGGTTGCCTTGGTTCGGTAAATAGGAGGCAAGCCGAGCAAAACGCGTGGCCAATTGAAGAGCTGCGGTTTCCTCGGAAATCACAAATTCCTGGCCGGCGGAATCGTACGATTGTGCATACGTTTCACTTGCGTAAACCGCATCGACAACCATCTGCGTCGGAAGCGGCTCCAATCTCCCAAAGCCACATCGTCTACATCTCACTACCTGGGCTGGCTCAAAAAGTGAGCGTATAACATGTGTGACGGAAGGTACGTTGTGCCAATTTTTTGCACCGCATATGATGCAGGCCGAATTTGAATTCAAGTGTATTTGAGGGACCAAGTTCGTTCACGTTGAAAGTATAGTGTTGGATGACGACAGAGCAGCAGTCTAACGAATTTCCGCGACGCCCGATGTTCGTCATTCATTCGATGCGTGGCGGAGGCTCCGAGCGGCAAATGAGCTATTTAGCCAACGAAATGGCTTCCCGCGCTAAGACTAGCCTAGTGACGTTAGACGGAATTGACAACGACGCCTATCCGTTGGATTCGAAAATCGAACGAATCGGACTAGGACTTACATCCGAACGCGGCGGTTTTTTTCGGGGTTTGTCTGCAAACTTTCGTCGTATCAATGCATTAAAAAGTAGGATCATAGCGTGGAAGCCGGATATTGTCGTGAGCTTCTGCGATACGACGAATATCCTGACCCTTATCGCTTGCCCAGCAACGATTCCAGTGCTTATTTCCGAACGCAATGACCCTCGCCGCCAGCGACTGAGTCGACATTGGGAGTTCATGAGAAGCATTTATTATCCCAAGTGCAAAACCTGCGTCGCCCAAACTGATGAGGTTGGCAACTACCTCATTTCCAAACGGTTGGTCGCTCATTCCAAAATGGTCATTGTTCCGTCGGCTATTTCAATACCGAACAAAGAATGGGATTCGATTGATTCGTTGCGAAAATCGGCACATCCAAAAACGCTCCTCTACCTCGGCCGCCTCTCTCCTCAAAAACGCGTCGACCGACTGCTCAAAGCATGGGCAAAATTAACAGCACACCATGGTACTTGGCAGCTTCGCATCGTCGGCGATGGAGAATTACGTGCGTCTCTGCAGGCTTTGGCAAACGATCTCGGCATCGCAAAGTCCGTCGTGTGGTCGCTGTGGAGCGACGATGCTTGGCACTATCTGTGTTCGGCAAATGCGTTCTGCCTGGTGAGCGATTACGAGGGGTACCCCCAAGCAATGTTGGAGGCAATGGGTGCGGGACTGCCGGTCGCTGTCTTCGACTGCGGTCCTGCCATTCGTCACGCAATCTCCGATGGGATAGACGGCTTAGTCATTCCGTCCGAGGATCAGATTACCGTTGTACTGAATCGCATGCTATCAAGCGATTCTCTTCGAAACACGTTGGGGCAAAAGGCCGCCGAGCAGGCAAAGTATTTTGAGTGGCCCACGATAGCCCCTCAATGGCTAGCCGCTATGGCGAGTTGTAAGATTCCACGCGGCTGACGCGCCAAAGTCAGCAGTCGCACCTCGCCTGAATGGCGGCAATCCGAAACCTACAGCTAGGGTGCATCCAGCTACTCTTCGCCATATTTATTTCCCCGTAGATTTTGCTCAAAGCCGAGCAAAGTTCCTGCGCATGCACTCTCGAACGATTGTCACCACTGGCACCATCTCCCGTTCGAATCGCAAGTTCGATGGCAAGCCGGTCTGCGTCAAATTCCGTCCACCAGCAAATAGAGATGAGGCTGGAAATGAACAGACCTAGTATGGCGATACAGCTCAGACTGAGCCAAAGACCTGAAAGAAAAGTCATGGCACCAAGAAGCATTGCGACAGCCGCTATGGTCGGTAGCATTCGTATCCATGCATGGTATCTAACACAATGAGCCAACTCATGCAATACGACCATGCTCAATTCCCGATCATTGAGTCTCTGTAGCAAAGCATCCGTCAGTAGCAATTTCCTGCCAAAGCGGAACAATCCAACTACCGCAGCATTGGCCATTCGACAGCCTGTTGGCCATAGCAGAATACGCGGTACACTTCCACTTCCCAGACGCCAAGTGCGATCAACCGTCAATGCGAGGTTTTCGTCGATTGGTCCGGCTCCTACAAGCATCGCAAAGAGGTGCGGTGTCAAGACCGTAACGATCACTGAAATGGCGATCGTGCTTACGATTGCACTGAGCAATCCATCGTCAGGTCGAGAGATGTTGGCCATGGCGCCGATATCGATGAGACCTGCAATGCAGAGCGGTAGAGCAAGAGGGAACAGCCAAGTACTGGCGATCCTTCTGGTCATTTCCTTTCGAGCATGTACGATGTGGATGCCCCTTTTCGAGCTACGTATCAACTCGACTAAGAACAAGAGTACTACACTGGGAGCCAGCATGATTGCGATGTTCCACGCCTGCGAATGTGAGGTCGATATCGAATGCTGAGTCCAATGGGTCCAGCCTGAAGCAACAAAGCAGATTGGTTGCAGCAAACACCACAGCCAAATCAACAGGGACTCACCATTGCATATGACCGAAAAAGAGGCAAACACGCTCGCTCTATGGTTAGGTACCACGTTTGCCTTAAAGCACTGTTGCTGAGCTCTCCTTAGCCAGCGCGCCGATATTCCAAAACAACCAATCACCAACCACATGTTGAGCAATACTCGCCAATCGACAACTTGGGCGACTTGCCCGTTTGCATCGTTAACTTTGATTGCAAAACTCTGCAATGGATTCGACAACAACGCAAAAGGCAGCAGAAGAAAGTAGACGAGTTGCATGGCAAGTTTCCGTTCGAAGTTCTGGAACTGGATCCATCTTAAATCACTTGGTTTCGCTTCATGATTGAAAAACATGAAATCGAAAATCATTCGCCCCCCCTGCCATCATGGAATCGAATGTAGCGAGTTTAAGGGAAAATCGCGTTGAGCTGATTCGTCTCGACTACCGACCCAAAAGGCTTCGTACATAGTCCTTAAAAAGTAGCATGTCATCGGGTGCACCAGGCCCGATAATCAGCGGCCCTTTGTCCGCCGCGGGCCTCAACCCATGACTCCCGTGAACCAAGCCTGAATCCAAAGGAATTACATCCATCTTGTACCTGAAACCTAGCTTCTTTTGTGCAAGCCTCGCCATAGCTCGAATCTTCGAGGTCATGAACAGCTCAACCGGATCGTATCCAGGTTTTCTATGAATGTCGACCGTTCTCGCAAAATCTGGAGCCAATGCATCGTCGAGCCAATAGTAGTAGTTAAACCAAGCGTCCTCGTCCGCCAACACGATCCATTCGCCACTTCGCGGATGGGCCAATTCGAGTTGGCTAGGATGCGCGACAGAAGCAACTCCATTCAATGACTGCAGGAGGCTACGAACTTCTTCCAACATGCTCGGCTCGCGAACGTACACATGTGCTACTTGATGATCCACGACCGCAAAAACTTTCGAATCGCCGGGCAACAGGACCTCGCCAAAAGGGCCATTTCGGACAGTTAGCCAACCCGCTTTCCTGAGCGATCGATTGATTGATACGGACTTTCGAACGGGGACCAAACCATATTCCGAAACGACAATCGGTATCGCCCCGATCGATTGGGCTGCATCGATGACAACTGCGGCGCACCTATCTACTTCTGCGACACGCTCACGGTCAGGAGCGGCCAAGCGCTGAAAGTCGTAGTCGAGATGGGGTAGGTAGGTTAGCGTCAGTTCGGGTGCGTTCTTTCTCAGCACCAAGGCGGTCGCTTTGGCGATCCAGTCCGATGCAGGCAAGCCCGCGTTTGGCCCCCAAAACGAGAAGAATGGAAAAGGTCCCAATCGCTTGGTCAAATTGCACTCGGTTTGGTCGAGGACATCAAATACTTTTGATCCATCGCAACCATAGTGTGGTTTTGGAGTCACACTCCACCGGACCGAGGCGTGTTGATTGAACCACCAAAAAAGCTTGGCGGTCTCGATCCCATCGTAGACTAGCCCCTGATGCTGAATAAGGCTATTGGACTGTTGCCAAAATCGTATCTCGGCCGTATCTCGGAAATACCAACCGTTTCCAACGATTCCATGCCGACTGGGCGGCAAGCCAGTCAGCATGGTCGCTTGGGAAGTGCAAGTCACTGCAGGATACGGTGCCGTCCACGGATTGACTAGTCCGAGCTGTCTTATGTTGGGAGCAAACTCAAGAAGCTCCTGCGTTAACCCAACAACATTGATTACACAGACTTTGGTCACGGCAGTTCATTGGAAAACGAACTAGGAATTGACTTTGGCTTTCTTGGAAACTGGCTTTGGTACTTGATCATCGTAATAATCACGGCCGACCACAGTTCCACCGTAGTATCCACCGTATTGGTACGTTGAACCGTATCCATATCCGCCATAGCCGCTCTTTCCATATCCACCCGAACTACCGCCGCTATAGTTGTCGTATCGATATCCGCCATATCCATATCCATTGCCTCCCACACCGATACCGTTAACCACGACACCCAGCATCGTGGCGTTGATGGAATGCAACATCTGTGCGGCTCGAGTTGCGATCGGTTTTAAGTTGCGTCGCAAACGAACAGTCAGGAGAACGGCGTCGACTAATACTGAGACGTTTGCAGGATCGCTAACAACCAGAATTGGAGGTGTGTCTACGATTACAAAATCAAATTTCTCCTTAAGCATCGCCAGTGTATCGGCAAACATTTCGCTGGAAAGTAACTCAGATGGATTGCCAGGTCGTCGACCGCAAGTCACGGAAAACAGATTTTCGACAGACGTTTGCTGAATTGCGTCTTCCAACGTTACCTTGCCGCCTATCACTTGTACCAATCCGACGTCTTCTTTCAATCCAAAAATTTTAGCCACACGAGGACGACGAAAGTCGCAATCGATGATACAAACTCGGCGTCCAGATTGTGCAATGGAGACCGCCATATTTGCAGCCACAGTTGATTTACCGTCGCCTGGAACGGGGCTCGTAACTTGAATCACCTTGATGTTGTTTTGTTGACAACCGAAAAAAACAGCGGTGCGAATGCCTCGAAATGCTTCTGCGAGTGAAGACTTGTTCTTGTGCAGTGTCACTACCGAACTATCGACTTTTTCGTCGACCCGGTCGGCTCTAGATAGGACGGCAAGAGGCAAGTGTCCAATGATCGGCATTCCAAGGTCGCCGGCAATTTCATCCGGGTTTCGATACGATCGGTCAGCCATTTCAAGGACATACGCTAGTCCGCTAAAAACAATAAACCCGAGCAGGGCTCCAATACCTAGGTAACGGCTCCAATAGGGACCCGAAAACCCGCCTATGGTTGGGATTTCGAGGCGAGTTATCGACTTGACTCCAAAATCCGAACCAAGACTAAGCTTATGAAGGTTTTCCTTGATTTGCTCGCCCACTTCTTTTGTCGCTTCCAAATCTGCGAGGTTGAGTAAATAATTGCTGATCAATAATTGATGCTCTTTCATTTTTTCCTTAAGTGCATCTGCATCCGCCCTGAACTGACTTCTTTCGAAACCTAGCTTGGAAAGCGTTTCTTGTTGTGCGCCATAGGCAACCTTCAAACGACTCTCCATGTTGATCGGTTCGGGGCGTTTATTTCCATTCTCGCTTAGAGCTTCATTGATACTTTCCAATACCGCCTTCCTCCGAGTCAGCTCGCTCTCGTACTTATCCAGTCTGCTTTTGGCCGTGATGACACTTGGGTGAGAATCGCCCAACGATTGCTCCCGCAGGCGGTCCATTTCGGCGCGGTAAGGAATGACGCGTTCGCTTTCAAATTGTTCTATGTTCGCGGCGATGTTTCTCGCCATCTCCCGATCCCGTTGATAATCATAGGCTTCCGACGCCTGTCTGGTTCCACCGTCGTTTGTGGAATTCATCGCCATACGCAAGAGTTCTTCGAGCGGCCGGCCGCACTCGCCTTCAATACGGGTTACATGGCGA
>JANLUJ010000936.1:0-18500 GCA_031363425.1 Pirellula sp. | reverse complement strand
GCCTGCCTCATCGAGGATCATGACACGTTGCTGCTCGATGGTGGCAGTACCACTTACGAATTGGCGAGACAGTTGATTGGTCGCCCATTGCAGATCGTGACCAATTCGTTGCCGGTGGCGAACCTTTTTTCATCGTGCGATTCGGTCGACTTGGTTTTGTTGGGTGGAGCTCTGCATCACAGAACCGGTGTAACGCTCGGCAACTTTGCAAATCAAATGTTGCAATCGATAAACGTTCAAAAAGCGTTTTTGAGTGTTGCCGGCATTAACGCCAGAGGGTTTTACAATAGCAATATGCTCTTGGTTGAAACCGAGCGAGCAATGATGCAATGCGCTGACCGGACAATAATCGTTGCGGACAGTTCCAAGTTTGGCCGATGCAGCTTGGCTCGATTGTGCGATTGGTCCGACGTGCATACGCTCGTGGCCGATGATGAATTGAATGAAAAATGGCGAATGCAAGTTGAGCAATCCAAAGTCCAACTGATTCTCGCCAGCCCGGCATCGTCGCAACACGATGATGCGTCCGAGTACACCACTGCAAACCAAACTACAATGAGCGAACCCACACCGTGAGTACAGCCATCCAGAGCCTTGATCCCAGAATTGTAGAATCGTTGGTGCGAGCCGCGGTAGAACGCGCGCTCGGTAACGGTGCTACCAACATGGGTTCGCATGTGGAAAGCAAGAAACCCAATTTGGTGGTCAGCATTTCTGCGCGGCATATTCACTTAACGGACGAGCATGTCGAAAAACTCTTTGGTCCCGGTAAAAAATTGACTCCGGAAAAAGGACTTTACCAGGACGGATTTTTTGCGGCCGCAGAGACGGTCATGATCGTTGGTCCACGTCGACGAATGCTGCCGAACGTTCGAGTGCTTGGCCCGACTCGAAAAGCCAGCCAAGTCGAATTGGCGTATACCGATGCGATTTCGCTCGGCATCGACGCGCCCGTGCGCCACAGTGGCGATATTGCCGGGACTCCAGGCTGCGTCCTGGTCGGCCCGGCTGGGGCCGTGGAATTAAGCCAAGGCGTCATTCGAGCAGCTCGCCACGTACACATGGGTCCTCAAGATACGGCGTTCTACGGTGTCAAGAATGGTGACTTCATGTCCCTGAGTGTCAAGTCGCATCAATGTTCGGTTTTATTTGAGGACTTGCTCGTACGCGAGGATGTTCACGCCAAATTGGAGGTGCACATCGATACCGACGAGGGGAACGCATGCGACTTAGATCGCGCCGCGTCCATTGAGCTCAAGAAACAACAGCCTTGTAAATGCACCGATCACTAATTCGCGGCTATCGCCACGCACAAGTTTGGGAAAATCCATCACTGGCTTGCGCGTCGTGCGATCCACCCAAACCACGAGTTTTACCTACTTTGTTTCCTTTCATTTTGGAGAAATGTTTTTATGGCAAAAGTGAATGAAGCGCTCGGCATGATCGAGACAAAAGGCTTTATCGCCTTGATCGAAGCTGTCGACGCGATGATGAAGGCCGCGAACGTCAAGTTCCTCGGCTGGGATAAAGTTGGCAGCGGATTGGTTTCCGCTTTCGTCAGTGGCGATGTCGCAGCTGTCAAAGCAGCTACCGATGCCGGTGCCGCAGCTGCAGGTCGTATCGGGCAAGTCATGAGCGTTCAAGTCATCGCTCGACCGCACGATGACTTGTACAAAGTACTCAAGATCAACGCGCCTTCGACCTCTGCTGAGTAGTGGTACTGCCACTGCTTGTTCGCGAGCAGTGTAGCCAATCGAAGTGGACGAGACAGCTCTGCTTGCACGCAAGCTGAGACATCAATATGAAACCTGCTATTCAGGCAGGCCCTACTTACCATTTTAAAACAAACGAGTTTACGCAACATGCAAAATGCAATTGGAATGATCGAAACCAAGGGACTATTGGCTCTTATCGAAGCGACCGACGCAATGGCCAAAGCGGACAACGTCGTAATCGTTATGCGTGTTGATATTGGCGGCGCTTATGTAACCACGATGGTCAGCGGAGACGTAGGAAGCGTGCGAGCAGCAGTCGAAGCAGGTGCAGCGGCCGCATCGCAAGTGGGTGAGTTGGTTAGCAGCCACATCATCCCTCGCCCGGCCGAGGGTCTAGTTGCCGCATTTTTCAAGTAATCGTTCGTAACGGAGTGACAAAATAACCATGAAGGTCCTCGTTGCCAACTTAGGCTCAACCAGTTTCAAGTACCGATTGTTCGATATGTCGACCGAGCAGCAGCTCGCGCGTGGCGGTGTCGAACGTATTGGTTCACCCGAGAGTCGCTGCTTCGTTGAAATCGGTGAGTATCGTGGCGAATTGACGCAGCCTGTGCCAAATCATGGTACTGCAGTCGATGCATGCATCTCACAGCTTACGCACCCAACCCATGGTTGCTTGCAAAACGCTTCGGAGATCAGTGCGATCGGCTTCAAAGCGGTTCACGGTGGGCGTCTAACTGGAGTGCAACGGATTGACGCTAAGGTCTTGGCCGCAATGGACGAGATGAACTCCGTGGCGCCAGCGCACAACCCGCCTTATATGGCAGCGATGAAACAGCTTGCAAGCCTTCAATCGCATATTCCGTTGGTAGCCGCATTTGAGACCGATTTCCACCAGTCGATTCCTGAGGCTTGGAAACGGTATGCCATTCCGACGAGCATTGCCAATGCATTACCCATCCGACGTTGGGGATTTCATGGGGCTTCGCACCGATACATCGGTTGGCGAACATCGCAATTGATTGGCCGTTCTGATGCTCGCATCATTTCCTGCCACCTTGGCGGTAGCTCGTCACTATGTGCAATTCGAGATGGAAAGAGCCTGGCAACCACCATGGGAATGAGTCCACAAACCGGCTTGCCTCAAAACAACCGCGTTGGCGACCTCGATCCGTATAGTCTACCCCTGATGATGTCACACACTGGCCTGACGCTCGAAGGATTGCTGCATTTGCTTTCAACCCAAGCCGGCTTGCTCGGTTTGTCCAATGGATTGTCGGGCGACGTTCGCGATCTGGAAAAGGCATCATTGGCAGGCAACGGCGACGCAAAACTGGCCCTTGATGTATACGTTGCCGACATCCGTCGACAGATGGGTGGAATGCTGATGGCGTTGGGTGGTGCTGATGCGATCGTCTTCACCGGCGGTATCGGCGAAAACGGAGTTGGAATTCGGCAGGCTGTTTGCCATGGTCTCAAAGACCTCGGCATTAGTATGTCCGAGACCAGCAACGTCAGTGGTCCAATCGAGCGTCGCATCGACGACTCGCAAGGCATGGTCCAAATTTGGATCGTGCCTACCAATGAAGAATTGATCGTGGCGCGTCAAACCCTCGCCGCGATCCAAAGTTAAGCCCAGTCAAACCAAGAGACAGAACCATGTTCGTTGCGAAAGTCACTGGAGCAGTTGTCTCCACACAAAAGGTGGAAACGATGGTCGGCCAAAAGCTGCTCGTCGTCGAACCCTTTCGTTTGGAGCCGACCAAACGCACTGAGTTGGTTACGACCGGACGAACGTTTATCGCCGTCGACACACTCGGTGCAGGCGTAGGCGACATGGTCCTTATTACGCAAGGCAGCAGCGCTCGCTTTACGCCTGAAACCACCAAACTACCTGTCGACTGCGTCATCATTGGCATTGTCGATACCGTTCACATCGAAAAAAACAACGTCTACAAACGTCAATAAAAACGTCGCAAAACACCTATGCAAATCAACGAAAATCTTATTCGCTCCGTCGTAGAGCAAGTCCTGAACGAAGTGCGTGCCAAACAACCCGTGCAGGCCGCTTCGTCAACCATGACACGCTCTTCCAGTTCGGCCATGGGCCGATACGGACTATTTAACAACGTAGATGACGCAGTTTGCGCTGCGAGAACAGCCTTTGAACAACTCCGCGAACGAACAATCGCTGATCGGCGGCGTATCATCGACCATATTCGACGTATCTCGATCGACCATTGTGTCGAGCTCGGAACTATGGAAATGGAAGAAACCAAAGTCGGTCGGCTTGAACACAAAATCGCCAAGCTCAAGACACTTGGCGAAAAGACACCTGGAGTCGAGTTTCTGAAGACGGAGTGCTTCAGCGGAGACTATGGTTTAGCGGTCATTGAGCATGCACCGTTCGGGGTGATTGGAGCCATCACGCCGGTCACCCACTCGTTGCCCACCATTACGGGCAATGCGGTTAGTATGATCGCTGGCGGCAACTCGCTCGTTGTGAATCCACATCCAAGCGGCAAGAAAGTGGCTGCCGAAGGAGTTCGACGGTTCAATCAAGCAATCCATGCAGACCTCGGTATCGACAATCTGATTTCTCTCATCTGCGAACCAACGCTTGAGACAGCCCAACAGTTATTCAAACACCGTAGCATCGCGTTGATCTGCGTAACTGGCGGGCCCGCCGTCGCGCGGGCTGCCCTCAACAGTGGCAAACGAGCAGTTGTTGCTGGACCTGGCAATCCACCGGTTGTCGTCGACGAGACCGCAGACCTCAATCTAGCCGCCCGATGTATTATCCAAGGTGGCGCCTACGACAATAACTTGCTCTGCATTGCCGAGAAAGAGGTCTTTGTCGTCGGCAGCGTTTTCGATGCGATGATGTCCGCCATGGAACGAGCAGGAGCCGTTCGATTGTCGGGGCCCGAGGTCGATAGACTTACCCAAGCAGCGATGCAAGTCGTTGGCGAAGGCACCGACAAGCACTTTGCCCCAAGAAAGGAATTGCTGGGACAAGACGCGTTCAAGCTAGCAGCTGCAGCCGGCCGAACCATCGATCCTAAAGTCGAATTGCTATTTGGAGAGACAACTTCGGATCATCCATTTGTTCACACCGAGCAGATGATGCCGTTCGTGCCCTTTGTACGATGTCGAGATTTTGATGAATGTGTTCGATTGGCTCAAGAAGCCGAGCACGGCTACCGCCACACGAGTATCATTCATTCTCGCAACGTTCGAAATATGACCAAAATGGCCCGCGTCATGGATACGACGCTCTTTGTGAAGAATGGTCCGTGCATGGCCTCCCTAGGCTTAGGCGGAGAAGGCTACCTTTCGTTTTCCATCGCTGGACCCACTGGTGAAGGGGTCACAACACCATTGACCTTCACTCGAGAACGACGTTGTTCCCTGATTGAAGACTTGCATGTATTAGGGGGGGCGAGCCAACTGTCGTCCTAGGCAGTTCGCTCGGCGCACACATCATGCAATCAGCATTGGTATTGGGAAACGCAACCTCGACTGTCAAACATCCAAGTTTGGCAAACCTCAAATTATTGGTTTGCCAACCGCTACTCGCCGATGGAACGACGCCCGACGGTCCGCCTTTGATCGCTGTGGATCACCTCGGCGCCGGGCGGGGCGAAACGGTCATGCTCACCAGCGATGGTGTCGCAGTCCGCGAAACATTCGGGGTAGAGAACAGCCCGATTCGATGGTCCGTCCTCGGACTGATAGATGAGGTTAAAGTCTAAAGGTGTAGGGTGTAGGGTGTAAGGTCTAGTTTCGCTGTCAAACCTCCATTTTCAATCGACCATTATTAACACGAGCTCAACAGAAATCGAAAGTATCGTTCGTCGGGTGCTCGCCACCTTGACCGATAGCGCCACGTCTACGACCGACGTTGTTCCGAAACCGTCAACGTTGAGCCTACTGGATAGCGTGGTTAGTATTCAGTTGATCAAAAACCGACTTATGGGCATTGAGGTATTGGAGATTGACCAGTCCGCTGTCGTGACGCCTTCTGCTCGTGATTACATTAGGGAGTGCAAGGTCATGGTTGCACGATGCCGGACAAGCGAATCAAATAGATCGACTGAGTCTTGGCATGTCGAATCCGTCCGACCCGATGTCGTACGACTCCAAAGACTGATTGTCGCCGGCACAGCCCCCTGGATGTCTTCGGTCGCGAAACAGCTGTGCCCAAGACAAGCAAAAATATGTTCGGGCTCCGCCGACGACGCATCCGCTTTGCGAGCAATCACCGCTGGCTTGCAAGCTGGACATCAAGCCGGAGTGGTGATCGTCCATTCCCCACACGCAACATGCTGGCAGGCGGCTCGCGACGAATCATTGCGGCCAGCTGTCGTTGCGAGTTGGACGGAACTGAGTGACGTACTACGCGAGGTTCCCGCCAATGTCTTAATATTGTCTGCAAAGACTTGGAACGTTCCATCGGCTTGTAATAGTGCACGTCGCTTTTTCCAACACCTTCAAAACCGATCTTGATCGAAATGGATTCCTAAGATGCAACTCTATCAAGTGAATGGAACAGTCACGCTTAGCCGCGCTCATCCTAGCTTCCATGGAGCATCTCTCAAAACAGCAGAGGCGTATGGCGAGTCGCTGCTTGGAAGAAAAACAGCGGATCCAGATCTCGTCGTCGTTTGGGACGACTTGGGCGCATCGGAGGGATCGATCATCGCAGTTAGCGATGGCGCTGAAGCAGCCCAACCTTTTCGACCGAGCCAAAAGCCGGTCGATGCTTACAACGCCGCTATCATCGACGAACTTAACATTTAAGCGACTCCAATAGACCATCAAACAATTCACAACTTTCCAAACTCAGAGAACCGACTACCATGAATGCTCACAAGATCAAGCAAGACATCTGCGAAATGGGCCGGCGGCTTTACAACAAAGGCTTTGCGGCAGCGAACGATGGCAACATCACTGTTCGGATCGGTGAAAACGAAGTCCTGTGTACACCAACCATGCATAGCAAAGGATTTTTGAAGACCGAAGATATTTGCACCATGGACATGACTGGCAAGCAGACGTCTGGCATCAAGAAGCGATCGAGCGAAGCCTTGTTGCACCTGGAGATATACAAGAAGCGAGCGGATATCAAGAGCGTTGTTCACTGCCATCCACCTCACGCGACTGCGTTCGCAGTCGCCCGCGAGCCAATCCCTCAATGCGTATTGCCGGAAGTGGAAGTGTTTCTTGGCGACGTTCCGATCACTCGCTACGAAACACCCGGCGGCAAAGCATTTGCTGAAACGATTCTTCCGTTCGTCGAGAAGACCAACGTTATCATCTTGGCAAACCATGGTACGGTTAGCTATGGCATTGATGTCGAGCAAGCGTACTGGTGGACAGAAATTCTCGATGCCTATTGCCGCATTTTGATGTTAGCTCGGCAGTTAGGCAATGTTTCCTACTTCAGTGAAAAAGAAGAACGAGAGTTGCTCACGCTCAAGCAGCAATGGGGCTGGTCTGACCCTCGCAATACCGACGAGTACAAGAATTGCGATGTGTGTGCCAACGATATTTTCCGCAACTCGTGGAAGGAGTCCGGTGTTCAGCGCCGCGCATTTCCCGCACCCCCGCCGATGCCAGTTGCCGACACAAGCAAGGTCGAACAAGCGGTAAACCAATCGCTCTCAGGTATTGCACCTGTGCTCAAGTCGAATTCATCCCAAAGTGCTGGAAGCGGGCTCTCCGGCATCGATCAGGAAGAGTTGGTCAAATTAATTACCGCCCAAGTCATAAAGCAACTCGCTCAGTAGTGACCATTGCACCAGCCAAAGCGACGGCCGGAGAATCGTTTAGGCGAGCGGCAGGAAAAAACATACCACGATTGGTAGCTGAATTCGTAAGAATTCAGTTGTTTCTGAATTCTTACGAATTCAGCTACGGTAGTTTTTATTCCGCCACTCGCCTTAACCCCGAGCCATAGGCGATGGCCGGCGTACCAATCAAATCACACCTAAAATCAACATATGTATTTCACTCAGGAAACAAGCAATGAAGGTTAGTATTATTGGCGGCGGCGGACTGGTCGGTTCCTGCGCAGGTTTTGCGTTGCAATGCGGCGGGGTTGTGCGAGAAATCGCGCTGCTAGACCTCAACGCGAACTTGGCGGCTGGACAAGCGCTCGACATCATGCACGGCGGTCCAAGCGTCGCAGACCAACGCATAACGTCGGGCGGATACGAACACATTCCGACTTCCGACATCATTTGCATTACGGCTGGTCTTCGGCGCAAGCCCGAAGAGTCACGACTCGACTTAATCAATCGCAATACCGATTTATTCGTTGGGATTCTCGATGAAGTCAAGCAGGCTGGTCCAAAGTCCTCTGCCATTGTTTTGGTCGTTTCTAATCCGGTCGATATTTTGACGTTTGTGGCGGCAAAAAAGTTGGGGCTTCCTGCCACGCAGATCCTTGGCTTAGGAACGCAACTTGACACGATTCGATTTTGCTCCTTGATAGCCGAACAATTGGGAACGGCACCAACACAAACTCATGGTTTGATCTTGGGAGAGCATGGCGATAGCATGGTTCCAGTGTGGTCGAGCGCTACAGTCGGTTCCTTGTCGTTAGACAAATACCCAGGTTGGAACAACATGTTGGCTGAAAAGATTTTCGCGCGCACGAAGCAATCGGGAGCGGAGTGTTTATCAAAGAAGGGTGGGGCCGGCTTCGCGGTTGGGATTGCTATTCGCGACGTGATTCATGCGATCGCGCTGGATCAACATCGCATCTTGCCTGTGAGTACTGTTCAGGACGGAGCCTGCTACGGCATTCGCGACGTTGCCATTTCGGTGCCAACGGTGGTCGCTCGGGCAGGTGCGGTCCAGCGTGTTGAAATCGAACTATGGCCGAAAGAGCTGCAGGGACTCAAGTCCAGTGCGGCCGCGATCAAGCCGACATTGGACGCGGTGTTCAAGCGAATCGGTGGACAATAGTCACTTGCCCTCGCTTACGGCATGTAGCCTGGAGCTGGCATGTGCGTATCCATTTCAATCAATAATTTATCCGCTTCTATCCCGATAGGGATTGAAGACAGTAGCCGGGGGTCGTCGCGAAGCGGCGCACCCCCGGGAACGAAAGGACAAGCGAATGACCCAAAGGGTCAAAGATTCTTCGATCCCTTCACGATCGAAACGCACTGCACGAATCTTCTTCCGATGGTGTCGCTCCGCTCGACCACCGGCTACTGTCTGGTATCCTTTCAGGATGAAAAGTTGCGCAACCCTTCAGCTTTCCAATCCTATTCAAGCGAGGCGAGGACTCGTTTGGCAACGTCGATCGTGTAGTCGATATCTTCAGGACGGTGTGTCCGAGAGAAGAACAAGGCTTCGAATTGACTGCAAGGCATGTAAACTCCTGCTTCGATTAAGCCCCAAAAGTACTTAGCAAAGCGCTTTCGATCCGATCGATTTGCACTCGCCCAATCCACAACGGGAACGTCGTTGAAGAAAAGGGTCATCATGCTCCCGACTCGCTGCATTTGCGTTGGTAGGCCTGCGGCGACAGCAGCGTTTTGAAGGCCATCGGCTAATCGACTTGCTTGACTTTCCAAGTATTCGTAGGGTGGATCATCCCGAAGGATCTCCAGAGTGGTGGCACCTGCTGCGGTCGCGAGTGGATTGCCCGACAGCGTTCCCGCTTGATAGACCTTTCCTGCGGGCATAACGTTATCCATGATTGAGGCTTTTCCGCCATAAGCTGCAAGGGGCAGCCCCCCGCCTACAATCTTACCTAACGTTGTCATATCGGGCACGATTCCGAAGAGGCTTTGAGCACCACCGTAGGCAACTCGAAATCCGGTCATGACCTCGTCAAAAATGAGGATTGATCCATGTTTCGTTGTCTCGTTGCGAAGTGTTTTAAGGAATTCGGGCGTCGGCAATACGGTACCCATATTCCCCACGATTGGTTCCAAGATCACTGCGGCAATTTCGTTTGGGAATTTCCGAAAAGCTGTCAAGATTGATTCTGGGGAGTTGTACTCGAGCACGATGGTATCCCTGGAGGTGCCTTCGGTCACACCTGGCGAATCGGGAACGCCGAGCGTCGCAGCGGCGGATCCGGCGGCAACAAGAAGCGAGTCCACATGTCCATGATAACAACCTGAAAATTTGACAATTCTTTCGCGGCCAGTGGCCCCCCTCGCGACACGGATTGCGCTCATCGTTGCTTCCGTACCGCTGCTTACCAATCGAACTCGCTCGATGCTTGGAACCGCTCGCATGATAAGTTCTGCCAGCCGCGATTCGTTTTCGGTGGGAGCACCAAAAGAAGTTCCTTTCGCGGCAGCCCTTTGGATGGCCTCGATCACTTGAGGCTGGGCATGGCCTAAGATCATAGGGCCCCAAGAACCGATATAATCGAGATAGCGGTTTCCATCGATATCGAACAAAAATTGGCCGGTAGCATGCTCAATGAAAATGGGTTCGCCTCCCACTCCGTGAAAGGCTCGGGCTGGCGAATTTACCCCGCCTGGGATCAGTTGTTTGGCTTTTGCGAACGCTTCCTGGCTTTTGGAGCGTTTGAAGATTGAATTAGTCATGGCTTGGTGATGGAAATAAGGACTACCAGCCCATCACCATGTTGGATTCAATGATGCGACGAGCTTTTTCGAGATCCGATCCGGTTTCGGACATGTACAACCGGATGGCATGCAGTTTATCACCCGAGGATTTTGCGAGGCAATCACGCGCAATCGAACAAATATCGAGTTGCCGTCCGGTCGCACCCAATATTGCTTTGGAGATAACCCACGTGTCCCTCGGACGCTTGGTAATACGAACGACATTGTCCACAGGGTAAGCATCGCGAAGTACGTCGCGAGCTGCCGCTTCGTCTTTCGCCCAGGTAACAATTATGTGAGAATCTGTTTCTATCTCGAATAGCGGCATTAGCTCAGTCCCTGTGTGGGGGTGATTGCGTTGCAAAAGATTTTCCGAGATGGTAGCAGGCAATTGAAAATAGCGGAAGGATTCGCATTAGCCATCGATCGGGTAGATGCCAGTAAAAATGAAAAGATATCTCACTTCGGTAATTATTGTTGCAGTTTGCGCGCTGGTAATTGGACCACTTTTTGTTGGTTTTTTTGGTCCGGATTGGCGAGCCCGTTGGATTTTGGCATGGGCTGCAAACGAGTATCAAAACGGTCATCCTGAGGAAGCAGAAAAAGCGATTGAGCGGGCAAGTTCACTATCCAGCCAACTGGCCACGGACGCCGAGTTTTGGAAGCTAAAATTCGATTTGGTTTTCAACAAAGCAAAACCCAATCCGGAGGCAATCGCTCGTCTTTTCGAGGAGTCGGTAAGCAAAATTGCGAGAGTCCCGAGAGCTCAACAAGCAATCATTGCCAGTTACGTGGGTCAACTTTTCCATGTCAGTCGCGAGAACGAATTGGCGGTTGAAATTATGGAAACCTATTTCGAGCCAATTTCAAAAAGAGATCCAGCAGAAAACAATGGCATTTCGTATTTTCGGGCGTTGTCTAAAAAGAAACTGGAAACCGCGCTTGTGGAAATTGATTCTGCGTTGGTAGCCGACGGGAGTGCTCGAGAAGAGTTCCTTGATACGAAAGCGTGGATATTGCATGGTCTTAACAAAGATCAGGATGCACTGCCTTTTGCGGAAGAGGCCATAAAGAAGCTATATGCACATCTCAAGAAATACAACGGTGTTCGGGCGGCCGATCGGTTAGAGTTTCATGCTTTGCTTTCATCGGATTCCGTTGCGAAACCAGCAGCGGCAGATCCAACGGAGGAGGGCGACAGCAAGACAAAAACATCCAATGCTATTCCGAATACCAATCGGTTGGATGAAATCAAGAGACGGTTTGCTTATATCAATCCAACGGACATCGATGAGCTTGCCCGGAAAATTGCAGCGCTTCGGTTTCATCGCGCCTGCATTCTTGATGAGCTTGGTCGGACCGCGGAATCCGATTTGGACTACGCATGGTTGGACAGTTTCGGTTTTACGGAAACGGACAAGCTGAACTAAATGCGGTTTCACGAATGCAAGACATCGGATAGGATCCAAGGGCTGTCCTTCTGACCTGTTACTCCGAACCACCCCGTTTTCGAGGATTGATTTGGACTTATGAGCGAACTGCACCACGAATGCGGTGTTGCCGCTATCTACCACCTAGCCAATGGCGAAGAAAGTTCGCTTTGCCCGGAGGGTGGACGCGAGGCAATTTCCTACCTGTTACCGAGAATGCTCCAAGATATACAGAATCGTGGTCAGCTCGCGGCAGGCATGACGACCTACAATCCGATGCGTTCGTTGTTGCTCGACACGATCAAGGACATCGGCACGGTTAGCGAAGTGTTTCGCCTTTCGCATCGTGGCAAACATGAAGCGATCATGGAGCACTATGCCGGTCGTGCCGCCATCGGTCACGTTCGCTACGCAACCTGCGGTCAAGATGATCGAAGTTATGCGCAGCCATTCGAACGTCAGCATATTCACAAACACAAATGGTTTAGTTTTTGCTTCAATGGCCAGTTAGCGAATTACCAAGAATTGAAAGACAAGTTGACACTCGAGGGTGAGCATCACTTGGCTCGGGACACGGATACTGAGATCATTATGCATGAGATTGGGCGTGAGCTCAGCATTGGCCCGTCGAATCGCAGTTTGATAGATGTATTTGCAGCAGCAGCGAAGAATTTTGATGGCGCGTATTCCCTAGCATTGCTGAATGCCAGTGGCGAACTCTTGCTCGCACGCGACCCGCTTGGAATGAAACCGCTTTGCTATGCCGTCGATGGATCTTTGTTTGCGTCGGCAAGTGAAAGTGTAGCCCTATTAAACTTGGGCTTTGATCGAGGGGCCATCAAGTCGGTACCGCCAGGCAGTGCGGTCCTAGTGACACCTCAAGGAATCAAGATCGAACAGTTTAGCTCAGCCAAGCCGCCTGCACATTGCTTCTTTGAATGGATCTACTTTGCCAACGTCGCGAGTACCTTGGACGACAGGAGCGTGTATCTTTCGAGAACGCGGCTTGGGGAAGAGTTGGCGAGAATCGAACTTGCGAGAAACCAAATTCCACTCGACGATGACACGATCGTTGTTCCCGTCCCGGACACGAGCAAGGCAGCCGCGGATTCCATGGCCTTTCACTTGCGAGTACCGAGCCGTGAAGGGCTAATTCGCAATCGTTATAGCGGCAGAACGTTTATCGAAGGCGGCCGTGCTCGCAAGGCCAAGGCCTCTCTTAAGTATACTCCATTGCGAGAAGTACTCGAGGGGAAACGCGTGATCTTGGTAGAAGATTCGATCGTTCGATCGACGACCATGAAGGTGTTGTTGAACCGAATACGGGACATGGGCGGCGCTAAAGAAATTCACGTTCGAGTTGCTTGCCCTCCGATTATTGCTCCATGTTTTTACGGCATCGACATGTCAACCATTGGCGAACTATTCGCGCCTAAGTTTCTAGAGAACGGTGTATTGACTGAGGAGGGACAAGATCGCATGGCTCAGCAATTGGGTTGTGACTCGCTAAGGTACCTGCCAATCGATTCGATTGCTCGCGCAATTGAATTGCCGACGTCGCATCTATGTCAAGCTTGCATCACGGGCAACTACCCAACGCCTTGGGGGCAAAAACTGTACGGCATTGCGCAACGAAATCATGTCTCGGGAACGAGTGCCGAACGCACGTACGAACTCGATCCAGTAGTGTAGAAAGTTGTCGTCAACGGTTCACGCCTAGCCTCGATTACAACACGTAGCCGACGCTGCTAGCGTCGGTTCGGATGCTGGCAGCATCCGCCACGATGGAACGGAACTCGCAGGCAGCATATTCAGAATCGAGATAGCCGATTTCGATTCGGTGATCCGCTGGTCCCGCAGCGGCCGTATCGATCGACAAGCTTGCCATTTTCCAACGTCGATCGAATGGAGATTGGATATAGGAAACGTTTTGGATTTTGTCGAAGAAGGTCATGGAGCACTTCTGTGTCCATGTCCCACTCCGGAAAATGAGCCCCCATTCCGTTCGAGAATAGCGTTTGCTTTTGGATTTCTTCCGAATGTAAAAGCAAGCGGCAATTCCGCAAAGAACACCCGGAATCCAACCCCAACTTGGTTGCAAGAACAATCCAACCATGATTGCCAAAATCGTAATTAGGAATACTGGTCTCAACATCCTGGCCAAGGCGTCTTTCGACAAAGCCTTCCATTGAACATCGCTTTCGTCGAACTGGACTCGAGGATCGATCGCGGACAGGACATTTCGTACTGCGGCCATTGGTATCACAGGGACAAACCACTTCCTACCGACGGACTCGGCTGCATTGTCTGATTTGCCATCACCACCACCTGCGGTTTCGATTCTGATGGATGCCAAACCGAATTTGCGTTGCAACCAACTTCGTTGCACGCTAATTAGCTGGACTCGACCTCGCGGGATGGTCGCAGTAACCTTCGTTAGCAATCCGCAGCGAACGTGCAACGATTCGCCGTGAACCTCCAATCGATAGCCGTAAAATCGAAGCAGATACCATGCAGCCGAGAAGGTCCTGAGCATTGCAAACAACACGAGCATGCCAAAAAACAGAAGGATGAGCGATCCGACTACGCCGTAGTTTTCGCGCACCGAGTCGATCATGCCTTTTATTGTCGAGCCGTCGCTCGCAATCGATTTCACGGTATCGCTTTCGTCACCTATTTCGATTCCTCGAACCGAGTCAGTAGAAAACCAACGATGCCCAAATCGGAGTTCCCAAAGGAATCCTAAAGTGATACCAGCGATAACCTCGCCTCGATTGCTTAAGAATCCAGCCAGCAGGACTAGTTTTAGCGGCAACGCCAAAATCAGTTTGCAGTCTTCGACTTTGGCCTTTACCAATGACGTGGCAATGGGGGCAATTGCAATGGTCTGCGCAGGGACTCCTTGTGACCGATCATTGGACGCAAGCAGTTCGGCTTTTAGGCGCGAGAACTCAGTGAGAGCCAGGACTCGCATGATCGCTTCCGGTTCTTTGCCGGATGCAGTTTCAACTCGCACTTCACCAACATCCACCAGGCGATGGAAGAAGTTTTGCGACACATCGATGTTCTGAATTCGATTCAGCGGAACGACGCGATGTAGACGATGGATCAGGCCCTGGTCAACGATTAGATCGTTGTTGGAAATCGTGTACCGAAAAGTGACATAACGGATAATGGCAATGGCTAGGCAGATCGCAATAATGATGGAGCCAACTCCAAAACCGATCCATCCTCCCTGACTGGTTCCGAAAACGGCCGCAATGGTTGGGAGGATATTAGAACGGACGATTGCGGCAAGTTCAAAAACCAGTGAAAATGGATGCAATCGTCTATATCCACCCTGGACCCTGGGAATATCAGGCTCCTGTCTGTTCATTGGCCTAGGCTGACTTCGCACAATTGGTCTCTTAAACGTTCTGCATGCTCGCGGGCCAAGCCGGAAAGTGAGATCGACGGCTCATGTGTCCCACCCGTATTTACGATGAGGGTAGCGAGTCCAAATCGCCTTTCGAGTGGCCCTTGTCGAACGTCGGTATGCTGAATCCTGTTTCGCGGTATGAATATCCGATGGTGCCACCAAATACCTCGTCGTATTTCGAGGCCTTGCGTCGGTCGAATTTGCCAAGAGGTTGTCGCGTAGACTCTCTTAGGAAGGGATCGCGAAGCCCAAATCAAACATGCTAGGATTCCTACGATCGAAGCCAAAGCAATCCAAAGTGGACGTTCGAATCGCATGAAAAGCAGTCCGACCAGAAGCCAACCCAAAAGCAAAACGACGCCTGAGGCTGCGATAAGAATCCGCCAAATCACCTTCTCAAGCACGATCGAGCGGACGTCGAGTCTTTCAAAAGAATTCGAAGATCCAGAGGAATTCTCAATCGACATCTCGGCGGAATCTGCATTGTGGGAATCCACTTCAGGCAATCGCTGTGAAGACGCTCGGATTAATGCCGGACCATGAATGGCTTCGCCTACCTTGGCATCTTCGATAGTGGGATTTGAGGTGATTGTCAACGTTTTTTCAGAAATTGGACTGACTCCACTAGTTTTGGCGTCTGGCATTGGTGTCATTAAATGGAGTCAGGGTTGGGTGACGGGTTCGCTCTTCACCAACATGGGCCGAAACACGGTTCGTACGGAGGCGGTTGAGCTTGGATTTTCGAGAGATTTTAATTGCAAGCGACGATCTGAGCATATTTCGGCGATGAATCGATTTTCCTTTGGTTTGATTGACCTTTTCACTAGCGCCTATCATAATCGTTTTGCTTGTCCGCCCTCCCGGATGGTTGCATAGCTTTGGAGATCCTCGAGTTCTCTGGAATATCTACATCTCCTTTTCCTCTGACTTAATACGTCCCAGAAGTCGAAAACATGAACAAGTTTAATCGTCGCATGGCCAACCGAAAAAAAGCGATTAGTGGCTTAAAATTCCGTCCTCAGTTTGAAAGTCTTGAGCAACGAGCGCTGCTCGCAGGGGTTATTGGCGATTGGAACCCATTAGGACCATTTTCGGCATCGAATGGTCAAGTTGAAAACATCACCAGCAAGCCTGTGGTTGGTGCAATCGACGCCGTTCTAGCCCATCCTACAAATGCCGACACATTGTATGTGGGTTCAGTTAACGGCGGAGTGTGGAAATCAATCGACGCCGGGTTGCCACAACCGCACTGGACGCCGTTGACGGACAGCATGCCATCGCAATCCGTCAGCGCATTGGCATTTGATCTTGCCGACTCAACTTCTCGCACGATCTACGCTGGCACTGGATTCTACAGCAGCTACGCTCAACTTGGAAACAAGCGAATCGGTCTGATGCGAACAACGGACGCCGGTCAGAGTTGGCAAGTCGTGGATGGAGGAGGTGTTTTGAAAGGAAAAAACATATCTGGGGTTTTTGCTAACGGCAATACGATTGTGGTCTCTGTAAACGTTGCGGATAACTTTGCTCCAGCCAATATCGGGGTCTTCAGAAGTACGAATGGTGGTGTTAGTTTCACTCAAATCTCAACGGGCAATGGCGCAGCCACGGGACTTCCAAGCGGCGTGAGTTACGATCTTGTAGTCGACCCACTGAACGCAAGCATTATGTATACGCCGATCGTTTTTGCTACCAGCGGTGGAACGAATGGAGTCTATAAGTCAACAAACGCAGGCGCAAACTGGACGAAGGTCAGCTCGCCGGCCATGGATGCGCTGATCGTAAACAATACAAGTAATCTGGAGCTGACTGCGGGCCGCAACAACGAAGTCTATGCCGGCATAGTCAATGTTGGCGTCGTCGTAGGGTTGTTTCGGTCGCCCGATAATGGCGCAACGTGGGTAGCCATGGACCTTCCTCAAACCAACGAAACCGGTGGAAACGTCGGTCTCAATCCCAAAGGTGGAAAGGGGCCAAGCTCTGGTCCTCCAGAAACCATCGCTGGTGGTCAAGGCGATATTCATTTTTCCATCATTGCGGACCCGACTAACGCGAACTTGGTATATGTCGGAGGTGATAGACAGCCGCGGGGATTCAGGGATCAAGGCTCATTTCCGAATGCGATTGGAGCGAACGACTTCAGCGGCCGACTATTCCGGGGAGATGCCAGCAAGCCCGCGGGAAGCCAATTCGTTCACCTAACTCATCGCAATAACCTGGGAGCAGTCGGCGGTGGTACGGCCAGCAGCAGCGCGCCGCACGCAGACTCTCGGGATATGACTTTCGATGCGAACGGTAACATCATTGAAGTTGACGACGGCGGAGTATATCGTCGTTCCTCACCAAAAGACAATACCGGCGATTGGTTCTCCGTAATTGGTAACTTGCAAGTCACGGAGGCTCACGACGTTGCTTGGGATTCTTTGAGCAACGTTGCCATGACCGGCAATCAGGATACTGGCTCGACCTACCAACCAAGCGCGGGAGCAACGCAGTGGGTATCGATTTCCACGGGCGACGGTGGGGACATAGCTATCGACAACATTCAACTAGCAAGCAACAGTCAATCAGTACGATATTCGAGTTTCCAGAATTTGGGCGGGTTCCGAAGTACCGTGTGGGATTCGTCAGGTGGACTGGTTTCGACGACTTTTCCGAGGCTCACGACTGCTGCAGGAAGTCCTGCAATTGTTCCGGCTTTCCGAACGTCAGTGGAAACAAATTCAGTTGCGGGCGGAAGATTGCTTATTCACGCATCGAATGCTTTGTATGAGTCATTGGACGCAGGGGCGACCGTGACCGCGATTGGAGACGGGCAGGGCGTAAGCATCGACGGCATTTTCTCCAACGCGATTTGGTACGGCGGCACGAAAAACAACGTAGCGAATCCGGACCTAGTCTGGGCCGCAAGTGGCAGCGATGTATTCCTCCGAACAACCGGTACGGGCAGCATCCTCAAAACGGCGGGTGACCCGACATCCCAATTGATTCGCGATCTTGCTGTGAATTATCGCGATTCCGATAACGCTTTTGTCATCGATGGCAGTCATGTTTTTCAATCGACCAACGCCGGAGCGAATTGGTCTGACATAACTGGGGACCTACTTGGCCTAGCCAGCGATCTTTTCACGATCGCGTTTGTAGCGGGGCCGGTTAGCAACTCGATCCTCGTCGGAACAAATCTTGGCGTGTTCGTTACTTCCTCTGCCACCATCGGAACCTGGGGAAAGCTTGGCAACGGATTACCTAATGTCTTAGCGTTTGATATGGAATACGACGTTGCCGACGACGTTCTGGTCTTGGGTACCATGGGACGCGGGGCTTGGAATCTAAC
>JANLUJ010000925.1:0-2927 GCA_031363425.1 Pirellula sp. | reverse complement strand
GGTGAGCTGTGTCAGTTTTTGCATAGCTGCATCGATAGCCGCTTTGGTGTCTGCCATAGTTTTTTCATGCTCGGCGATTCCCGCGATGGCCGTCTGCATCTCCTTCTCTTTCGTCTCCATCGCTTTGGTGGCCTTTTCAAGTCCCTCTTGAGCGGCCTTGACCGCTGCTTGCTCAGCTTCCAATGCTTTCTCCTGTTCCGTGACCATGCCTTTGCTTCGTTCCACTGTCGCCTGAGTTCGGCGCAACTCCCGATCGGCGTACAACATGGCAAGTTGCGACTTTCGATCGCGCTCGAACGTACCATTGAGTTTGGCCTGCGCGACGTTCCAGAGCCTGAGAGTGCTATTAAGTGTTGATTCGTCTTGAGTTACCGAACAGGCCAACAAGTGATCGGGTGAAAGACAGATGCGATCCGAAGGCCCAGCAGCATTGATTGCTACTGCAAGCGGGTGGTCAGTAATAGTTTCCGCTGCTGCCGGCGTCTTGTACTGCCAAACAGCAGCTTTGCGTTCAGAAAGCACGAGCAACGTCGACTCGTCCAATGCAACTAGCGATTGAAGCGGTGCCGGAAATTGGGTTGCCGTTGGCGGAGTTCCCGCATTCGCCGAAAGCTCCCAGCAATACAATACATTGGAAGCACTGAAAGCAAAGAATCGGCTCTTGGATGGACTCCACTCGCCAAATGCCAATAATCCTTCTGGCGTTGAAAAAGTACCTATCGATGTTCCGTCTTTCTTCACAATCCTGATAGCAAACTTTGATGCAGCAGTTGCGGGCAAGTCCGAAGCAGAAGCAGTTGAGTCGACAGTCGCAAACTGAACGCCATCCGAGGAGATGCTGAGCAACTTGGATAGTTCGACACCCGCAGTTTTTAATGCAGTTTTCGCAACATCGATCGATGGTGCCACACGTTTCCATATTTTGACTTGACCAGTACTGCCAGTTGCGATTCGCTGGCCATCGGGACTAATTGCAATCGAATGGATAAAATCGGAATGCGCGTCTCGAATCGTTTGCATAGGAGAAACGTCCATCGTACCCACCACCGCTTGGGCTGCCGCCAATGGTTGAGCGTTATGGATCACCAATTGCCCACCGCGCCCAAAAGCAATAATGTCGCTGTCAGGTGAAATGGCAACGGCGTAACTTGCGCGTGCACTTTCTGGCAACCGAAGATTCGCATGGTTAACCATGTTTTGGCTAGGACCTCGAGTCAGGGCCCCACCCACTATCCATTTTTTTAAGATTGCAATTTGTTCTAAAGTCAATCGTTCTGCTCCGACCTTGTTGCCTTCTGGGGGCATTATGGTTTCTCCCGCGACGGACGGTCGTGTCAGCAGGAGGCTTGCATCGACGTTGGCAACCTCGAATGTTGGCCCTGAATCGCCACCACGTGCTAGGTCGACTGGTGACTCGAGATTGAGTCCACCTTCTGCGAGCTTTGCGTTGTGACAAGCTGTGCAATTTTTTCGCAAGATTGGCGCAACGGCATCCTCGAAATAAACCGGTTCCTGAGCAACAAGAGGTTTGCAGGAAGCGGAGATTGTTAGAATCATGACGAAATTCAAGCACGCAATTGTCGATCTATTTCTCGCCGCTGCTTCGTCTCGCGCTTTTGAGCCGATGGTTGTTGTCAGCCACATGGCGCTAGCCGCGGGTGTTTCGCCAGTCGTCTTCAGCCTGTAATCCGCAATGTTTCTTGATTTAGAATTCATGGTGCATCTCCGATGCGAACGCGTACATTTGAACTTGGCAACTGCATTGGAATACTCTTGGTCTTCTCTTTTGCCGCAGGATCGGTGTTAGGTATGGAAATGGCCGACTCACAAAGCGTACCGAGCAAAAACTCGCCCAAGGGAGCGTCTTTTGGAATCTGTACCTCGAGCACACCTTCAACTGCATTCGGTTCGACCTTTATTTCGGCAGCAGTGGCTTTGGGTGGGCCATGATGCAGCCTCACCGTGATTGCACTTTCGCCCCCTGTGCGTCGAGTTACACGAACAGGGATTTTAAGGGGTTGGCCTCGGATCACATCCATTCGGACTGGCGATCTTGCGTCCAAATCCTTGGGCCCAAGTTCGATTGTAAGTGGGCAAACGATGGAATTACCCTTTCCTAGCATTAGCGACTGAGCGATCCTGGCAATCGGTGCACGAAACGTGTCAATTGCATTCCAAGTAATTTCGAGTGGCGTAGCGAAAGCGGATATCGATTGCGAGCTGATCTCGACGCAACCTTTTACTTCTAAACTTTCAATATCTTTTCGTTCGGAAGTTGGGAAAGTCCCATAATTCCAAAGGTTAAGCGTTGCCAAGGTTTGATCGCGAGCCATCACTCCCGAACCACCTCGAAAACCATCTGGCAAACCAATAACGCTCAATTCAATAGGCTCGTTGAAGTTGTCGAATCGGAGAGCATGAATTGAAATCATGATGGAGCCTCCTGCACAAATCGTCGGGCTGGTGATTCGGGTTTGGTCGACTGCAATCGTTGGGGTCGCAAAATGAGCACCGAGAACAAACCCAGGATTCGGTTTGCGAATCTCGATTGCATATTTCGGAAGGGCGGAGAATCTATCCAGCCTTTGTTCGCTGCGGACGTGCAGGCGGTATGTGCCTTTTTCGGATGCTTGAAAAGTGAACGTCGGATCTTTGATCGCAAACCGCATTTCCGTGTTGCCGATGCTCGGTCCATCGTCGTTGTCGACTAAACGATGTAGCGTTTCATTCGCTTGTCCGGGATTTTCCACTCGGAATGCCACAATCGCACCATCGCTAAACTCACCGAGTCGCTGAGATACCATTTCGATCGAAATGTCCTGTTTCGGTTCGCACTCGAAATCGATCATGTCCACATCTTCATTCGTGTTCCATTCCCCAGTCACAATGGTTGGCCATGCGACCAGCATCGGCTTTGTTCCCGAATA
>JANLUJ010000901.1:0-2575 GCA_031363425.1 Pirellula sp. | reverse complement strand
CATCAATGATATGGAGTTTGCCGTTCAAAATGTTGCAACCAAGGATCCGCGATCTGGGAGACTAACCATTCGAGAGAATCCGAACGAAGAGCGTTTGCGAGAATTTCAACGCAGAATAGTTGCCATTGCCGACAAACAATCCATGACGAAGGAGGCATTCGACAAAAGTGCATCGCAAGTGATTGTCACCATGGTGGAAGATGCGCTTTCGCAAAAGGATTAGTAGTGTGGCACGGCGGTCCCCGCCGTTTTCTGCCGGTCACCACGAATCGCATGCAACGGGAGATATAATTCACCGCGTCCTTCGCTATCGCTCGTAAGCGAGTTGGACGTGTGACGCTATGAAACCGGTTCGAACGATGTCTTTAACAGTTTGCAATCATGAAAAATCTCTTTGTACTTGCCCTTCTTTTTTGCACCTTCGGTTTGGATTCATTTACGTTCGCCGTAGAGTCGTCTAGGCCCAACTTTGTTGTTATCTTCGTCGATGATTTGGGTTACGCGGATATCGGCCCATTTGGTGCGACAAAACAGAAGACTCCAAACTTGAATAAATTGGCCGCAGAAGGCATGAAGTTAACAAGCTTTTATGCTGCCCCTGTATGTTCCGTCTCGCGGGCTCAATTGCTGACGGGTTGTTATGGCTCACGCGTCTCCGTGCCTGGTGTCTTTTTCCCTGGTAACGCCAATGGACTTAACCCAAACGAAAATACGGTCGCCGAAATCCTCCATGCGTTAGGCTATGCCACTGCCTGTGTCGGCAAATGGCACTTAGGTGATCAACCGGAGTTTCTACCGACCAGACAAGGTTTCGATCGTTACTTCGGAATCCCGTACTCGAACGATATGCAGCGCAAGGCCGTCGGCGGTACCGAACGTGTTTCGCCCTTGCTACGTGATGACAAAGTAGTGGAGCTGTTAACAGACGAACAGCAAGGCCGCATTGTCGAGCGATATACGGAGGAGGCCACGAGTTTCCTGCGCGAGAACAAAGACCGGCCCTTTTTTCTTTACTTTCCCCACAATGCGGTTCACACTCCTATTCATCCCGGCAAAGCGTTTCAAGGTAAATCCACCAACGGACGTTTTGGAGACTGGGTCGAAGAGATGGACTGGAGCGTGGGCCGTGTACTAGAAACGCTACGAGATCTAAAGCTTGACGAGAATACGCTGGTCCTCTTCACAAGCGACAATGGACCTTGGCTCGTTAAAGGTAGCGACGGGGGTAGCGCACTGCCTTTGCGAGGAGGCAAGGGGAGCACATGGGAGGGTGGCGTGCGCGTGCCAACCATCGCTCGATGGTCTGGGAAAATTCAACCGGGCAGCGTGTGCGACGCTGTTGCTGGAACCATCGACTTCATGCCAACCGCCGTTTCAATGGCCGGCGGCTCCATCCCCCCTGATCCAATAATCGACGGGCGGGACATCTCTTCCCTCCTCTTTGGAAAGTCCAAAGAGTCCCAACGTGAGGCGCACTACTATTTCGCCGGTTACAAACTTCAAGCTGTACGCCAAGGAGCTTGGAAACTCGCCATCGCTACGCAGCCCGATACGGCTGGCCAACAAGCTGGAGAAGACCCGAAAACCAACCCACGCCTGTACAATCTTGATAACGAGATTGGCGAATCGACCAACCTGGCAACGAAGCATCCAGATATCGTCACCAGACTACAGCAACTCGCTGACAAGATGAATGCAGAGATCGGTGGCGACAACCCGTCCTTGCGACGCCCAGCAGGCAATGTTGATAACCCGAGGACGCTTTACCCAATGGAAGCGGACAAGCCAAACACGGACGCAGCTGGAACTGCCGATCTGTTTAAGCTAAAGCCCGGCGATGTCGTCACCTCGGCCAAGGCACCCCAAATTGGCGACAAGCCGTTCACTCTGAGCTGCCTCGTCGCGACCAAAAAACGGGATGGCATTCTCGTCGCACACGGCGGCGCATCGCTTGGTTACGCATTGCATTTGAAGAACGGAAATGTCGTTTTCACGATTCGAAACAAAAGCGGCCAAACGCATGTCGAATCCGCGTTGCAAAACACTTCGGAGCCGCAACGCATTGTCGCGACGCTTTCGAAGGACGGTTCGCTTAAACTTCAAGTCGCTACGCAACCCTCCATGGAAGCAAAAGGTAGCGGACTCATAGCGAGTCAACCCAAGGAGGATTTTTGCGTCGGCCACGACAATGGCATACCCGTAACCAATTATAGCGACAAAGCCATCTTCGAAGGTAGAATCACTGAAATCAAGATCTCTACCCCTTGATATTGGAGGTTCAATCATAGGCACCTCAAACGTTTAGCCGATTCAATTCATCGATGCGTTTCTGATGTATTGATGAAAGAACGAAATGATCTCAATGAAATTGTCTTGAGCGATTCGTTCATCGATACCGTGACTCGGCAGCAGCATGTCGCAAATTATTCGATACTTCTCGGCGAACGCCACCAACTGGTTCCCAGGCTCTGCGGCTCTGCCTGGGAACGAGTGTATTCATGGTGGCGTTAAGAGAGAAGTGTCAATTGTTCTAGAATTTTGAAGTGAAAGCACCTCGATATCTGCTAAATACTTT
>JANLUJ010000852.1:0-14547 GCA_031363425.1 Pirellula sp. | reverse complement strand
GTTAGCAGCTCCCAGTGTGGCACGGCGGTCCCCGCCGTGTTCGATCCCTGTATCAACGTACGTTTCCTTGGCTGTTTTATTGCCTAGTGTGGCACGAAGGTCCCCAATGTGTTCTGCATTGGGCGACTCATCTCCGGTCTCCACGACTCCCTCTTGCGCCATCCAACGGCATTGAACCTGGTGATAAGCTAGTGCTCTATCGATCCGCTTCCAGATGTCCGCATTGCGAATCGGCTGGACGGTTCCAAAGTGTTCCCAGGAGTAGTCATTTTCTCGCCATTCCGACAGACCATACTGTAGCCCACGGGTGACGTAGCGACTGGTGGTAACCAAGGTAACTCGGCTTGGTTGCTCCAAGGCCTCGAGACCTCGCAATACCGCGACTAACGCAGATCGATCTGGAGCGCACGCGACTTCCTGATCGGTAGCTTCAATGCGTTCGCTGGAAACGAGATTTTCCAAAACGAATCGCCATCGACCTCGCTGCAAGCCCGTATTCTCGCTGCCGGCAGACATGTTACCATCGCAGAATAAAAGGTAATGCGGTTTGGTGCAGGTCATAACCAAGTCTCTTAGATATCTTTTATCGATTGACTGCGTAAGCTTGCGCGGTAACTCGATTCATGCGAGGACAACGGTTAGAAAAAAGGGATCATTTCGATACGGGCCTATGGTTTAAGTAGGACCTGATGTTTATACCGTTTACGTAAGCCCCGCGAAGGCCGGCAGCAGGCGACTGCCGTGCGACTCGTTTAACCGCGCAGCGCGGGCAACGTCTATTAAGCTGACCGGCCCGTGTTGGTTGCTAGTGCTAGAGTTTGGTGCCGTTTCCCTGACGCACGCGTTCGAGGCTTGAGGGCCTCGAACGGTTAAACATTAGCTTCAAGCTTAGGGCGACTCGTTTAACCGCGCAGCGCGGGCTACTGTTGCCTACCCAAAAACAAACTAGAACGGTTTATAGGGATTGTAGCGGTCGGCAATCCTATTCAATGGAAAAACCCCGTCCATTACACCCGGCGGCGTTTCTCTGGATCCCGGAGCCAATCGGACATGAACAATTCTTTGGATTGGTGAACTTCTGTTTCATCCGTCAAAATACAACGATGGTGCAGTCTTTGCGGGCCTGTAATCGCGAAATACGATTGCAAACATGGCACTCAGATGTATTGTGGTGCATCTAAGGTGCGGAAAACGGCTAGTGAAGGCTGCCGTCAGAATTCAACAATTTACCAATTGCGATTCATGCTCGCAGAGTGTCAGCCGAAAGTCGGGTGTCACCCAGAGGAACGAAGTCCGCTCAGTCAACCAACCACTATTGACTTATTAAACGTCTTTCCCACGTAGGTCAGCCTGTCCTCAAGCTGAATCGCAATAGCACGACGCGCAAGCTAGTGATTTCTCCCCCAAGTGCCCACACCATCCGACAATCCACTACGAGACGCGATCCTCCTCAAAGAAGATGGCTTCGCCGGTGTTGACGAAACCAATGTTTCTCCACATCGAGCATGGATGGACAAACAACAAGACTCCATCGACATGCGACGGATCATGAAAGCCAATGCGAGCAAAATAGATCTTGAAGTCCTTTCCGGATTAGCAGCCCAAGTATGGGAAGGTGGCGGAGAAGAGATCAAGAAGTACCTCGAGCTAGCCTTGGAAGACAAGCCATTTGCGTAACGAGTGTAGCACGGCACTCCGTGCCGTGATTCAAAAAGTACGCCAACTTGCCGTGGATCGTTGTGTTTCCAAGCTAACAACAGATTTACAGCGGCTCGCAATGGAGTTGAATTTCCCGATCTCAGCTGCAACATGGAAAAACTGTCAATGAATACAGCCCTGCACAGCGAAGAGTATCCTCGCTATCGAGTTGAGGACTATCTTGGTTGGAAAGGCGATTGGGAGCTCTGGAATGGAATTGCGATTGCGATGACCCCATCACCTTTCGGAAAACACCAGCGAATCGTTACACGCATTTCACATTGTTTCATGAACGCGATTGAATCCGCCGCTGCTCGCTGCCGCGAATGTGAGGTTTTTGTAGAACTGGATTGGATCGTCGATACGGAGACAGTAGTTCGACCAGACGTGGTTGTCGTTTGCGGCGAGCCGGTTGATGGGCACTTGACGAGAGCACCTGCCGTTGCAGTCGAAGTCCAATCGCCAAGTACAGCCACGAACGATAGGAATTTCAAGTTCAAACTTTACGAGCAGCAAGGTGTCACTAACTACATATTGATTGATCCAGACAAACAGGTACTGGAGTGCTATCGAATCCTCGACGGAGTTTATCAACTAGTTTCCAGCGTTGCAAATCAGCCAATCGATTTGACATTGCACCATTCCTGTACGTTACAAATAGACATGTTGAGAATTTTTGCTTAAATCAGCGTTCCAATCAGTGCGGTAGATTTTTAAGAGTTCCGCACACCCCGATACCTGAAACCTAAAACTGATCCAATCCAATCAGCCCCAAAAACATCGGAACACAAAATACTGCAGGCTTGCCCTGCGGATCGATGTGCTTCCACGCAAAACAGCGACTCGCGATTAGCCTTACACCTTACACCTTAAGCCTTACACTTTTCCAAAATGTTTGACCTCGCAGTAATCGGCCTCGGATACGTTGGTCTTCCACTCTCATTGCAGTTCGCGAGAAATGGATGCACGGTTCTTGGTCTCGATATCGACCAATCAAAAGTAGATTCCATCAACAGTTCGAAATCCTATATTCATCACATCAGTGATAGTTCGATCCGAGAACAGGTTGAGGGTAGACGATTTTCTGCAGCCGTCGATTTTTCTAGAGTGTCGGAATGTGGAGCAGTAGTTATCTGCGTTCCCACACCACTGAACAAGAATCGTGAACCCGACATTTCTTATATCCTAAAAACCGGCGAAGCGATCGCCCCTTTTTTGCGAGCAGGCATGTTGGTAGTCCTCGAGTCCACGACGTATCCCGGTACAACCGACGAAGATCTTTCTGCCGTTTTAGAGAGAGGTTCCGGTCTTAAGGCTGGGAAAGACTTTCACTTGGCTTTTTCGCCAGAGCGTGAGGATCCAGGCAATCCGGATAGCAAAGTTGCCAAGATACCAAAAGTTGTGGGTGGCCTGACTCCTGCTTGCTTAAAAAGAGCCACAGACCTGTATGCGAAAGCCGTCGAACGTGTTGTTCCGGTTTCCAGTTGTAGAGCAGCTGAAGCCACGAAGCTGTTGGAGAACATTTTCCGCAGTGTCAATATCGCATTGGTCAATGAGCTAAAAATCGTCTATGGCGCGATGGGAATTGACATTTGGGAAGTAATCGACGCAGCCAAAACAAAGCCATTTGGCTACATGCCCTTTTACCCAGGACCTGGACTTGGTGGGCACTGCATTCCCATCGATCCGTTCTACCTTACGTGGAAGGCACGAGAATACGGACAAGCGACTCGTTTTATAGAGTTGGCTGGTGAAATCAATACATCGATGCCAGAACATGTCGTTCGCAAAGTGGCAGAGGCTTTGAATGGAGTTCGCAAACCTCTAAACGGCAGCAAGATACTTCTGGTGGGATTGGCATACAAGGCGAATGTGGATGACATGCGAGAATCTCCGACCTTTATATTGATGGACCTTTTAAAGGCCGCAGGCTCGAGTGTTGACTATTATGATCCGTATATTCCCGTGATCTCGCCAACGCGCGAACATGCTCCATGGACTGGGAAACGATCTGTTCCGTGGGATGCCAAGACAATTGCGAGTTACGACTTGGTCTTAATAAGCACTGCACACGGTTGCATTGATTTCCAGCAATTGGCCGATTGGTCGCAAGTGATCGTGGACACGCGCAACGCGCTAAAGGGAATTGAATCGAAATCGATTGTTATTAAAGCTTAGCGTTACCATCATAAACCTTTTCAATCAGCGTTGATCTTTGAACTATGGAATTCATTGACCTCAAAACCCAATACGAGACCTATAAGAAGGAAATTGATTCTCGGATTCATGCAGTCCTGAACCATGGACGTTTTATCATGGGGCCGGAAATTGCCGAGTCCGAATCGAAGCTTGCGGAGTTTTGCGGTTCAAAGTACTGCGTGACCGTAGCCAGTGGCACGATGAGTCTGGAAATCGCCCTGCGAGCACTTGGGGTTGGATTTGGCGATGAAGTAATCACGGTGCCGTTTACTTGGATAAGTAGTTCCGAAGTCATTTCTTTGGTCGGCGCCAAACCGGTTTTCGTGGATATTGACGCAGATACGTACAATATCAACGTGGACTTGATCGAGGCAGCCATAACACCGAGAACCAAGGCGATCATGCCGGTTTGTCTTTTCGGGCAAACGCCGGACTTCGCGCGCATCAATGCAATTGGGGATAAATACGGCTTGGCGGTGATTGAAGATGCGGCCCAGAGTTTTGGAGCGACCCAAAAAGGAACATACAGTTGCAATCTTTCGAAGGTTGGTAGCACCAGTTTTTTTCCAGCAAAGCCACTTGGCTGTTTCGGAGACGGCGGGGCACTTTTTACAAATGATCAGTCGCTCGCAACCGCGATGCAAGCGATTCGTTCGCATGGTGGGACGCAACGGCACCATCATACGTTAGTGGGTACGAACGGTCGTTTTGACACACTACAAGCAGCCATCCTATTGGCGAAGTTACCGTACTTTCAGAGTGAGGTTGACGCACGAATTCGAATCGGAGCACGTTACTCGGATTTGCTCCGCGGTAAATGCGTTGTGCCCGAAGTGGCGACTGGAAATACGCATGTATACGCACAATACACGATACGAATACCAGATCGCGATCGCTGCATCGCGGGTTTGAAGCAAATGGGGATACCGACGGCGGTATACTATCCAAAGTGTCTTCACGAACAGCCCGTCTACGAGTGTCTAGGATACAAATATGGTGATTTCCCAGAATCAGAGCGAGCATCGCAAGAAGTCCTTTCGCTGCCCATGCATCCCTTCTTAACCGAAGAAGATCAAAACCTTGTGGTCAAGGCTGTATTAGCCAACATCTGAAGCCATACGCAATTACGAATCAAAATTGATGCCAGTGAAAGTTTTATGAATCAGCCGTTCGTTGCCGTAGTAGGATCCGGGTATTGGGGCAAGAACCTCGTTCGCGTTTTTTCGGAACTTGGAGCGTTGCATACCGTTTGCGATGCTGACTCCTCTCGATTTGCATCTCTCAAATGGTCCGGGAAATCGCCGTCGTTTTCTAACGAATTATCGCATGTTCTGGACGATTCTTCGGTCAGAGCAGTGGCAATAGCGACACCTGCCATTTCTCATTTCGAAATTGTGCGAAAGTGCTTAGAAAAAGGAAAGGACGTCTTTGTCGAAAAGCCGTTGGCACTAAACGCTAAGGAGGGGGAAGAGCTCGTCGAGATGGCAAAGAGGCTTGGGAAAATCTTGATGGTGGGGCATATTCTCCTCTATCATCCGGCCGTAAAAAAACTGAAATCACTCATCGTCGAAGGTGCTCTAGGTCGGATTTTGTACTGTTATTCCAATCGACTCAACATGGGCTTGATCCGCACGGAAGAGAATATTCTATGGAGCTTCGCACCGCACGATATTTCCGTGATGCTACATTTGCTAGGGGAAGAACCCGTCGAATCGAAGGCTGAGGGAAGCAGCTATTTGACGCCAGGCGTGCTTGACGTCACGATGAGTCGACTCAGTTTTAAGAGTGGCGTGACCGGTCATATCTTCGTGAGCTGGTTGCATCCATCGAAAGAGCAAAAGTTTGTTGTGGTCGGTTCAGAAGCGATGGCCGTGTTCGACGACACAGCTGAAAAGAAACTCCAGCTTTATCCGCACAAAGTCGATTGGTCGAACCGAATTCCCAAAGCGATCAAGGAGGAAGCGATTGCGATCGAGCTAGAGAAATTGGAGCCTTTGAAGGAAGAATGTGCCCAATTCCTAAGATCCATAGAAACTCGGTTGCCAGCACTGTCCGACGGGGACGAGGGGCTTCGTGTTTTGCGAGTGCTAGATGACTGCCAGAAGTCGCTGGAAATCACTCCTGTAAGACGAGAACTGCAGAACGATGCGGTGCTTAATGAACAATCGGCCACGCCGTCGAAGGAGTACTTCGCCCATTCGAGCGCCTTTATTGACCTGCCATGTTACATTGGCAAGGGGACCAAGATCTGGCACTTTAGTCATATACTAGCTGGCGCGGAGATCGGTGAAGGTTGTTCGATCGGGCAAAACGTGGTCATTGCTGGAACTGCAAAGATAGGCAATCAAGTCAAGATCCAAAACAACGTCTCCATTTATGATGGCGTAGTATTGTCCGACGAAGTTTTCTGTGGCCCTTCGATGGTGTTTACTAACGTGTTGAACCCGAGAAGTGCTGTCAGTAGAAAGTCGGAGTACAAGTCAACGATCGTTGGCCGTGGAGTGACGTTCGGCGCAAACTCGACTATTGTCTGTGGAAATGAAATAGGTGAATACGCCTTTGTCGGCGCCGGGGCTGTCATAACGAAAGATGTTCCGGCATATGCTCTCATGGTTGGAGTACCCGCAAAACAAATCGGATGGATGAGCCAGTTTGGCGAGAAACTGGATCTTCCGTTGACTGGAAACGGAATTGCAGAATGCCCTCACACCAAAATAGAATATCATCTAGTCAACGGGAAACTTGAGTCGAGGGCAAACGATGCACCATAGGAAGTTGAATTCCATGTCCTGGCAATTGGCAAATCATGCTTAAAATCGGCAATTCGCAGAACGGTCGAACCGCTTTATTGGAACAGCGACTGCCGCAGAGATTATTCTCCAGGTCTGTTCCTGTAAAAGCGACAACGATTCACCACTTGATGGAGTCTCGCTTGTTTTTGTGCATTTCCACCTGGATTTACGCTGCAAGTCTGATGTATTTTCTTTCGTACTACTTGGCAGCGGAAGCCGCCATATATAAGTACACATATGGAGTATTTGCACCAAATGAAATTATTTCGTGCATGCTTGCTTTTGCGATAGTTAGCTCCGTCCTTCCCAAGTCCATTGACCGACCGTCTTCACTGTTTTTAATTTCCGTACATTTTTTTATTTTCGTTCCTGCAGCAATTGCATTAATTGGGTTGGATCGGATGCCCCAGCATAGCAATGACGAGTTCGACATACTCCTGCTTATTACCATGACGCTTGGGTTTGTATGCGCGAACCTATTAGTGTCCCGATATGATTGGAAACCTGATGAGCGAGAGAGCTCAATGTCATTGCTTTATGTTCTTATGATTGTTTGGACTATTGCTCTTTTAGCTCTGATTCAACTGTACGGAACGATCATGAGTTTTTCTTCGCTCGAGACAATTTATTTGCAACGCGACGCGGGGTCCGCCAAAGGGGTCTTTGAAGGCTACTTGCAAACCTATTTTGGCTACGTCATCTCGCCCTCTGTACTCACAATAGGATTGAGCAAAAAACGACTGCTTCCAATTGTCATGGGATTTGTGGGGGCTGTTGTGCTTTACATGATCACCGCGGAAAAATCTGCAATCTGCTACCCGTTTGTAATGGTTTGTCTGTACGCAACGCTAAATAGTAAATGGCGAGGGATCGCGAACACCGGTATTCTTGGATTGTTACTTGCCATCATATCTTTTACATCAGCGTATTTTTATAAAACCGTTTATCCGGCATATTTCCTTGCGGTATACTTTATTTCGCGAGCGTGTATGGTGCCAGGCATAATGGTCGTTTTCTATTCGGAGTATTTTGAGCAAAACGGATATACATTCTGGAGTCAGACAAGAGGGATAAATTTGCTTATCGAGCCTCCGGCAGGTTATGCATCGAATCCCCGTTGGCCTTCTTTAGGGCACTTGGTTGGTGAGGAATACATGGGGCTTCGAACATTGAACGCAAATGCTAGTTTTATTGCTTCCGACGGCATCGCTAGTTTTGGGCCATTAGGAGCGTTGATTTGTTTTCCTCTATTGGCTTGCTTTTTAATCTATCTCGATAGGTATGCAAGTGGAACAACAAGGCCCTTCGCCATTACGCTAATATTGCCCCTGGCTATGACGATCACGAACGGTTCGCTTTTTACTGCGATGACTTCGTTTGGTGGATTTGCCTTTATAATCGCTTTTCGGTTTCTATTTAAGTCGCAGAATGCAATCACTAACGCGACCCATTCAACTGATTTTGATGCTAAGAAATGGCATCTGTTTTGAACAACGAAGTGACAATGCTTTCAGCAGGTACTACTGATCACGTAAACAACGATGTAAGCTTTCGGAACCGTCGATTTTTGCTTGCAGTCGTTTTTTCGATCATATCGAAAGTCGTCTCTTTTGGTGTCCAAGTGATGGCAATTCCAATTGCAATTTCATATTGCGGAATGTCAACATATGTCCTTTACGTTCAAACTGTAGCGGTCAGTCTCGGACCATGTGTCCTGCTTCTTCGGTTAGGCCCTCGATTTGTCGGAATCATATCGATACTTCATTCCAATGGAGACTCAGGGCAACTCACCATGACAACTAGAAAAGGGCTCTATTACACAATTATCGCTTGTGGAGTCGCAGGCAGCGTAACGGTTGCAGTTCTTTTCTCTCCGAAATTCCAATTTTTTTCACAACAACCAGAGGTCAAACTTGCATTTATTATTCTCGGATGCAGTTCGCTCGTGGGGGGATTATTCCAGTCCATTGAGGCGATACAATCTGGCATGCATGAGACCCATTTGATCTCTGCTAGCTATACTATCTCAAACGTTTTGTCCATCCTATTGATAGTTACGGCAATCCCCGTTTTTGCCAACCTAATTTCGTTGGTGATTGTGCTTCATGTTGTCCCATTAATATCAAGAACCATTTTTGCCATTTCGTTTCTATTTAGGCATCGGGAAAATTTGTTTACCCTGAGCGGCGTAAACCGAACGGACCATTCCATCTTGTTGGACGCAGTCAACTACACATTTATGTCTGGGTTTTGCGCCTACCTAGGCTTCCAAGCTCCCTTTCTTGCGTTGACTTCTACGTCCATGGAGGTAGGTGTTTCGCAAATATTGACTTTGGCGTTTCAATTCTCTCTACAGGCTCTCGGACTACTCGGAATCGTGTTCGTACCAATGGTACCTGTTATGGCAAACGCTTGGAATTCCGGCGACTTAATGCTCCTCGCCAGTTACCGACGAAATATTTTATTTATCATTTTCGGATCCGTTTTCGTCGGTATGGCCGTCGGAACTATCGCTGGTTTATGGTCGCTTTCCTTCCTAAATATTAGTAGGTTCCAATTGATATCGGCGGTTGTTTCGGCGGGTGCTTTTCTTGGAATACTGGGCCTAGAACAATTCCTAACAACTTATTTGCTAACTATCGCTTCCGGCACGGTCGCGTTACGCGTATACGTCATAACGTGTTTGCGTAGCATTCTAGTTTTTTGCACTGCATTGACTGCGATTGTGTTTGGTTTGCATTTGTATGCGATGTCATTAATGGCAGTAGTAATCGCAATTACAAGCTGCCTTCCGATGCACCTCATCCTTAAACATATTCAATGTGCCGTTGCGGAAACCTTTGATTCTACTCGCTCTTGCCGGGTATAGAATCGATCGTGGCCGAACTGTCTAAGGCGGAATCTTAATGAAAATATTGATGTTATGCGATTTCTTCGATGAATCGCTCGAGTATCAAGAAAACTTGCTTCTAAAGTATTACAGAAAATATGATTTCGAAGTGACTCTTATTTGCTCGAATGTTGACTCTGCTTTCGACTTCTGCTCTAACAAGTTCCGTTTAAACGCACCGAGAAAGCAATACTGCGTAAACGGCGCTAGAATACACAAGCTCGGATACAAGTACCTCCGTTTTGGAAATCGTCTGAGAAGGCTAGAAGACATCACGCCGATACTTGAAGAAGAACGTCCTGACTTGATCTTTGTACATGATATCCTGCCAAACATCACTGAGGCCGCTAAGTATGTCACTAGGCATAAAACATGCAAGATGATTCTCGATTACCACGCGGACTATAGCAATTCGGGAAAAAATTGGCTTTCCCTCAATATTTTCCACAAGATAATTAGGCGTCGATTTTTCTTGGATCGAGCGAGAAAACACATATCAAAAATCTTCCCAATTGTACCTACTGGATTTCAATTCCTTAACGAAATCTATGGCGTACCATTCTCTGAGATGGAGCTCTTACCCCTCGGCGGGGATTGGGATTTGGCAAGAGAAGTCGAAAAGACAGTTGACCGGAAAAAATTGCGAGAGAGCATCGGAATAGGCAAATCCGACTTCGTAATCTTTACTGGAGGGAAGCTGAACAGTATCAAGAGAACTCATCTTTTACTGGAAGCCCTTAAAACGCCTATGCTTTCCGATGTTCACTTAATTATCGCTGGCAAACCTGATAGTGCGGAATATGAGACTCTCCTTCGTAAGTTGGCCGGCGATGCGTCTCGATTCCATTTTTTGGGATGGTTGAGTAGTCGTGATGTTTATCAATACATGGCTGTATCTGATATTGCAGTGTTTCCCGCAAGCCAGTCAATTCTTTGGCAACAAGCGATATGTATGCATCTTCCGCTAATCGTAGGTGATACCGGTGGACAGTCGCTAGAATACTTAAATTCCAACAACAGCATCGTTTCATTGACGCGATCAAAAATTGCGACTTCCGAAATCATGCTGGCTATTTCTGAACTTCGTGCCAATAACACGCGAGTGAACGAAATGAGGGAAGGAGCCGCAAGGACTGCCGAAGTTTCGCTCAACTGGAACAAGACGATTTACAAAACGTTGCAATACAACAGGCAAGTCTTGCCTCCAAAGTGAGAAGATTGCTTACTACAAGGATTACGGGGCCTAGGCGAGTAGACGATGCTAGTGAAAAAATACGACTAGTTTCGACATCACGTTCGGACATTTTTCGAATTCCAGGATTTGTCGCAATTTCCTGAGGCCTTATACGCAATGGTATATTTCTTGGTTTTTAGCACCAATACACATGCGAGCAAACATTAACATGTCGAAAAGAAGAACTCCATACGATCCACTGTCCTCGTATTTTTCGGGTGATCGGCTATACGGAGATGATTTCACCTCCGAAGAGATACACGATTGGTTTGAATCCGAAAGTGAGGGGTACGCGGATATTGGATCTGCGGACCGTGAGAATTACAAGTATCAATATCATGTATTGAATCAGAAGCATGGTTTTAATTATTGCAACTTTAATGAAGGCGAATTCAATGCTCTTGGAATCGGGGCAGCATATGCTCAAGAGTTTTTGCCTATTGCATCAAAACTCAAGAGCATAACCGTTCTCGAGCCCTCCTCGCAAATGGTCAGTAGCCAAATTGCAGGTATCATTCCAACCTATGTTAAGCCAAACAGCGACGGCACAATTCCGTTCTCTTCCAATTCATTTCAATTAATAACTTGCTTTGGCACACTTCATCACATCCCAAATGTCCGAAGGGTTTTGCAAGAAGCTGTGCGTGTTTTGGCGCCTAGGGGCTACCTATTGGTCCGGGAACCCATGCGAACCATGGGAGACTGGCGAGAACCCAGAAGCGGACTGACCAAGAATGAGCGGGGTATTCCGCATACATATTTCGACCAGTTTTTTCAGGAAACTGGAGTTGATATAGTCAAGAAGAGTTTTTGTGATTCGCTGTTTTTGTATAAGATTCTATCTAAGTTTTTTAAGGTCAATCAAGACACTAATTTGTATCAGAGTATCGACTCAATCGTTTCACGCGTTTTGGCATTCAATATTCACTATCACCCAACAAGATTTCTAGACAAAGTTTCTCCGGGCAGCGTTTTCTTTGTTGTGCAAAAGTAACGAGCGTTCCGTTTGAAACAGCTTTGATTCGAACGAAAAAAACAACATGAAGATCTTAGTTGTTGGACCGCTTCCAACAAAAAACTACACAACAGGACAAGCTGCAGCAGTTCATTTACTCTATGATACGCTTCTTCAAACTGCTGACGTCCGGTTGGTGAACCTTACTTCGAAAGGCCCAACTCAGGGCGTGCGACTGTTTCGAGTTGTGGAAGCGATGCAAATTGCCTGGAGCGTTTGGCTTAGGAGCTGGGGTGTTGACAGGATCTATTTTACGATATCCGAATCATTGCTCGGAAACTTTAAGGATTTTCTTGTCTATCTCGCATGCTTTCGTCGGCTTGAAAGTGTCGTCGTGCATATGCATGGCGGGCAAGGCATGCGGCAGTTGCTAAAGAACCGAAAGAGTTTTGTTTTTTTCTTAAACAGATTCTTTCTTTCCAGGATTAGGCGAGCGATCGTACTTGGGGATTCCCAGCGTGACATATTTGCTGGATGCGTGACCAGCGATCGAATAAGCGTAGTTCCTAACTTCGCAGAGCAGGGGCTATTTCTTAGTAGCAATCAGGTTTCGCAAAAGCACGAAAAACGCAATGTAATCAAAGTGTTGTTCCTTTCCAATCTCATTGAAGGCAAAGGACACAAGGAATTACTTAGCGCATACCTGGCGCTTGATGATTCGTACCGGCAGCGGCTAACGATTGACTTTGCAGGGCATTTACCCGACAGCGAGGACTCTCGACGGTTTCTTTCGCAAATGCAAGGTCAACCCAATGTGAGATTCCTTGGACCAGTTTTTGGTGAACAAAAAGAATCGCGTTTTCGCGAATCGCAGGTCTTCTGCCTGCCAACATACTATGCATACGAAGGTCAGCCAATCAGTATCCTTGAAGCGTACGCAAGTGGATGCGCCGTTATCTCCACCTATCACAGCGGAATCGTCGATGTATTCAAGGACGGAGTGAATGGATTTGTTGTCGAAGCTCAATCGGTGGATTCGCTTCGCAAGGCTTTGGAGAAAACGTGTGATTGCGACGACGAATTGGCTAACATTGGGATTAGAAACAATGCTCTTGCCTTCGAAAAATACACAACGCAGCAGCATCTGGACCTTCTTATCAAAACCATCAAAACATAACTTCGCATTTCCTACGTCCACTGCAATCTCAAAAAATGAAACGAATTGACTCGATGCATTCGAAGCTCTCAAATGGCATCGCCGACAGGCCGTACCAGATTTGTACCAAGACGATCATGGATACGACCGATCCTCGGATTGTTTTTGATGAAGCTGGTGTATCGGACTACTTTCATAACTTCCACCAGCACATTCAACCCAATTGGCATACCGACGAACGAGGTCATTCTCAGCTTATGCAGTTTGCTGAGTCGATTCGCAAGCAGGGAAAGGGAAAGGACTTTGACTGTATTATTGGCTTGAGCGGTGGGCTGGATAGTTCCTACGCCGCGTATGTTGCGAAAGAGTTAATGGGGCTTAGGCCTTTGATTTTTCATGTGGATGCTGGATGGAATACGGAAAAAGCGGTCGCCAATATTGAAAGAATGGTAAACGGTTTGGGTCTCGAACTGTTTACTGAGGTGATCAATTGGGAAGAAATGAAAGATTTGCAGCGTGCCTTCCTGAAGTCTCAGATCGCTGATCAAGATTTGCCGCAAGACGCTGCCTTTTTCTCGTCGTTATACAAGTTTGCGAATAAGCATGGAATCAAATCAGTCCTTACTGGTGCCAACTATTCCACGGAATGTTGTCGAGAGCCAGAGGAATGGGGTGGATATCCTGGCATCGATACCAGACTGTTTTTTGATATCCATCGACGATTCGGCAAAATCCCACTAAAGACCTTTCCATTGGTCGACATTCTTCGGTACAAAATTTACTACCGTTATGTCCACGGTATGCAAGTGATCAAACCCCTTAACTGCGTACAATACGTGAAAGCGGAAGCGGAAAAGCTACTTCATGATCGCTTTGGCTGGGAGCCCTACCTACACAAGCACCATGAGTCGCGATTTACACGATTTTACGAAGACTATTGGATGCCTAAAAAATTTGGATTTGAAAAGCGCCGAGCACATTTTTCTAGTCTAATATTAACTGGGCAGATGTCACGCGACGAGGCGCTCGATCGAATCTCAAGACCCGAAATGAACCAACACTTTCTTCTTCAAGAATTCGAGTACGTTGCGAACAAATTGGATTTTTCCGTCGCTGAACTTCAAGACGTTTTTGCCCAAGAAAACAAGACCTATCGGGACTATCGCAATAAGCGCTGGCTCATCGGATTGGGCGCGAGGGCAATGCAAATGTTAGGACTTGAAAAGAGGCTATTTCGATGATTGCGATCGTGGACTACGGCCTCGGTAATATTTGTGCTTTTGCGAATATATTTAAGAAGCTCAACATTCCGTTGACAATTGCTCGCAAACCCGAAGACCTGATGGGAGTGGATCGAGTCATCCTGCCAGGAGTTGGCGCGTTTGACCATGCAATCCAGCAATTCAACAAGTCTGGCATGCGTCAACCCATTGAGGAATTGGTGCTTGCTAGGAAAGTACCATTACTTGGCATTTGTGTTGGGATGCAAATGCTTGCAGAGAAAAGCGAAGAGGGTGTGGAACATGGCCTGGGCTGGATACCTGGTGTAGTGAAAAAACTCAGCATCCAAAACATTTCCTTCAAGACCAAGCTCCCTCATATGGGATGGAATGATGTCGTGAA
>JANLUJ010000834.1:0-5754 GCA_031363425.1 Pirellula sp. | reverse complement strand
CCCGCATAGACAGAAAAGCACTTGAAAAGCCCCACTGGTACAACCAAAAAATTGAACACATGCAACACCGACACCGTTACAATCGTAGCAAAGTAAAACCACAAAGCAACATACATGTGGCGCTCCCGTCTATTCCACAATGTCATGAAGAAATTCGAACCAAAGAAACCAAGCCATACAACGGCGATGGCCAAATCAATCGGCCACTCCAGTTCCGCGTATTCCTTGCTCTGGGTAATCCCAAGAGGCAACGTGATAGCCGCCGCCACGATGATCGCTTGCCAGCCCCAAAAGTGAAGCAATCCCAATGCGTCGCTCCACATTCTGCATTTGCACAAACGCTGCGTACTGTAATAGATCGCAGCAAAAATGGCATTGCCAGCGAACGCAAAGATCGCTGCATTGGTATGAACTGGCCGCAGTCTTCCAAAGGAAAGCAATGCGCTGAAATTGCTGTCCAAACCTCCAAACAAAGCAGGCAAAACCAAAAGCAGTGCGACAAGAACTCCGGCCAGGGTTGCCACGAAACCCCAAACGATGGTGGCAGTCACAAACATTCGAACGATTCCGTCGTTATAACTGAACGATTCCATCGTTGCCGACTGAGTTGCCATGGTTGCCTGTCGAGCTTCGATTTCCTTCGCCGAAGCCGCAAATGCATCACTCATTATTCTGCCATTTGTTAGGGTTTCACTGAGTCATCGCCGGTGTTCGCTATCATTACCGGTGTTTGCTCTTCATCGCGAGCAATGATATCGTCCAACGCGATAACTCCAAAGCAACGTTTGTGCCAAGCCATACGGACATCTTGTCGCATCGATGAACAGTCAAGGTAAGTTCTCCCGGGTCGGTTAACATCTCGCCTCGTAATTCAAGCCCACCAAGCATACAGCCCGAGCGTGCGGCTGTGCCAAGAAACGATCGTCGTGTTCATTTCCGTCGACAATACCCATCTCTTGTCGACCAGCAATTGTGCAGAAGTGTGTCAATTGGGTGAAAGTGAGCCAAATTGCCACACATGGTAGTGTTAGAATGGTAATGAAACTCGGATTCCAGCAATAAATGAATGAGAACGTGCAACGGCATCGAGTTTGCACGCAGTTTTGATAATAGTCATCACATCGAGCCAATTCTTGTTTCCTCAACGCTTTCCGCGTTCAAGTACCCCAGATCAAAAAAACACGTTCATTATGGCCAACGCTGCACTTACAGAACCAATTGATTTGCTATTGGTAGACGATGAACCGGACTTCCTTGAGCCTGCGTGCCGATTCTTCCAACGACAAGGGTATCGAGTTTCGGCGGCTGCGAATGCGGAGCAAGCGATCACGGTTCAAGCGTCGCAACATTTTCACATCGCGGTAATCGACCAAAACATGCCCGGGATGAACGGGATGGAATTATTGAAACGACTTCGAGAGGGAGACGATGAGCTTCGTATCATTATTTTGACGGGTGGAGGAAGTATTGAGTCTGCAGTCGAGGCGATGAAGAATGGCGCAGTCGATTATCTTTCCAAACCGTTTGGATTGGATGACCTTGATGTATTGATTCGTCGAGCCGCGAGAGCAGCGACGCTTGAACGGGAAAACAAGCATCTTAAACGCCAACTTGCTCAAACAAACGTAAGCAAGCCGATGGTTGGGAAGTCGCAGGGCATTTGTGAAGTGAGGCGATTGATCGAACGGATTTCGCCGAGCGACAAGCCCGTGCTGATCCTCGGAGAAAGCGGTACAGGCAAGGAACTGGTTGCCCGCGCGATACACGAAAAGAGTACACTCGCCAATCGACCGCTCGTGGTAATCAATTGTGCAGCTTTGCCCGAGTCGCTACTGGAAAGCGAATTGTTTGGTCACGAAAAAGGGGCGTTTACTGGCGCAACGGATGCGAAACCAGGACTATTTGAAATTGCGGACGGTGGAACACTTTTCATCGACGAGTTTGGGGAACTCGCTGGTGGTCTTCAAGCGAAGCTTTTGCGAGTTTTGGAGGACGGATCGATGCGCCGCATTGGCTCGGTAAAGGAACGGCGTGTAAAAGTCCGATTGATTGCAGCGACCAATCGCGACCTTGGAAAGGAAGTTGCAGCCGGTCGTTTTCGAGAAGATCTTTATTATCGGGTAAACGTCTTGTCGATTACCATCCCGCCACTTCGCGAGCGTGTCGAAGACATTCCGCTGTTGTTACAGCATTTCTTGGGGAAAGGATGGCATCTCGGCCCAGGAGTCATTGAACTATTTGAACAAAGCTCATGGCCAGGCAACGTGCGTCAACTAATCAATGCAATAGAACGAGCGAAAATCCTTGCCGATGACTCTGTGATCACGCTGAGTAACTTACCTCAGGAACTTCGCAATTCCAGCAAAAGCGAGTTCACTGTCTCTGCGTCGAGTCCGATTGCAATCGGTGACTCGATTCCACTCGAGTCGCTATCTCAGTTACACATTGCGGAAGTTCTTCGAAGAAACCATGGAAATAAAGCCAAGGCAGCGAGAGAACTGGGCATCGCACGGAGAAGTCTCTATCGCATTTTAGAGAAGATGGATGCAATGGCCCCTTCTGCTCAAAATAGCAGCACATAAAGCCTGGCGCAGAACATCACGCGCTGTAATCTACCGAAGAGACTCGTTTGAGCACCAGCACCTCTCCGCGTCCATGGCAATTCAAGTCCGCAATCCGCCTTTGAACCCATCGCGTGCCGGGGACCCTAAATGGCAATGGATTCGTCAAGGCTGCCTTTTCCCCTGCCTCATTCGGAACTGCGATCGCAGAATTCAAGATTGCCAACGCTTCGTTCTGACGTTTTTCGACATGACGCCAAATGAGCGGCAAAAAACTCAGTTCGAAATCACGAGCATTGGAAAGAGAAGCGGAGGGCTTGGACGAATCGTCTCGACCCAATATAAGACTGCCACGTTTCATCCCACCCCCCCACTCGCAACCCATTTTGCCCATGACGACTAAACTTCCGGCAATCATTTGGGGTGCGCAATAGTCCCCGACATTCCCAGCAATGAAAACCGTTCCGCGGCGCATCCTTTCGCACGCGCGATCACCAACGCTTCCCGCGACCAATACGTCCCCACCTCTCATTCCCGATTTCTTACCTGCCAATGGAGACGCCAATCCGTGTCTGCAGTTTCCCACCACATAGATTAACCCATCTGTCATGCCTGCCCCCAAGTGATCGTTTGCATCGCCGGAAATCACCAAGGTGCCTCCTCCCATGCATTTCGCAGTATAGTCACCCACATTGCCTAGGATACACATGGTCCCTTTTTGCATCTTAGAACCCAGACCGACGATCGAATCGCAATTTCCACGAATCACAAGTTGGGGCTCAGACGGAATCGCATCGATCGATATTTCAAATACATCACAGAAAGCAACGTTGCCACATTCCGTCGATAGAACTATCGCCCGAATCTGCTCCGGAGACTTGCCGGCGAATAGGTCAGGGCAAATGCAAGTGCCGTCAATCGCTCCAAAAGAATGGTGAGTCCTGTGCAGGCGAATCATTGTCTATTTAGTGGAAGGAAGAAGTTTGCAACGGCACCAAACGCTTGGGTCTTCGAAATAAGGACTCTGCAGAGTTCTGGCCATGATTTGGTTTCCAAAAACAGAATCGTTGATCGTGTAAAAAACACCTATTTCTTGGAATTCTTCTGGCGAATAGCCAGTCAACGTAGCGCCTTTCAAGAAGGCCTTGATCTCAAAACTTTCGGAATGCAAAAACGCAGCTACCGAAATGTCACTGGGATGAATTGCAGCTGGGGCTGAACGAGCCCGCTGGATTGGGTTCAATTCGCCATGCCCGCGAGACACTGGCAAGGCCTTTGTCGGACGATTCAAGATAAAATCAAATCGGTGACAAAAGGAGGTTGCTCGGTGAACACCAGGACTCCAACGCGTATCGATATACAGAGTTAATAGCGCCGCTCGTGAAGTCAAGCTCGCACCACTTGCCAGCTTACCCGCTGTGGCCTTGAACGTCGACTGAAAGAAAAGTCCGCTGCTGCTCCAGGACATACGGGTTTCTGCCGATTGCTTTCCTCCACTAATTGAACTTAGAGCAGGTATTTCGCATTCCTTTTGCAAATTCCAATTCAATCCTTCGGGATCCGCGACTCGACCACGGTATTCCTGAATTGGGAAACCAAGATCAAACAACCAAGCTGGGTCGCCAAGAAGCTCACTCAGTTTCATGATTTCGGACTCGCGGCGTCTGACTTCCTGCGAACAATGGTGTACCAAGCAAACAAGTCCGTTTCCAATTTCATACCTCCAACTGCATCCCACCCTAGAGCATGTCCGAGCCGCCTCGCATCCAAATCATCCACCACATCGAAATGCAATATCTCAAATCCTGCCAGTTGGAAAGCGTCGCGAGTGAAGGGGGACTCGCCTTCCGCCCCAACCTGCCGGACCCTTAATATCATAATTTTCGACACTCCTCGCTTAACGCCACCATGCATACACTCATCGCGACTTGATTCCTCCAAACGCGGCAAAACAGGAGTTCTTGTGAAGTATCTCGATGTGCGGAAAACCTACCTTGCGCAGCAAATCCAACTGAAAGGTTACGGGGCGTGGTGAATCCTCTTTGTCGATGTATGCAAAGACTTTGTCCCGGTAGTTATCGCCACCAAGCGTCGTTAAATACTCCCCATAACGCTGCCACATCATGGACTGAACTGCGTTGGTCTCATGCGAAACCAAATCGGTGATCCAAACGCTACCGCCAGGTGCAGTGATTCGATACAGTTTCCTAAACGCCTCTTCCCAATCATCTTCCTCTCGCAAATGATGCAATACCGCTGCGGCCAAAATGACATCGTACGCGTTGCTTAAAAGTTCTGTCTGTCGAAAATCAGATTGAAACAACTCGATGTCGCACGAGTTCATGTTTGGATAGTTCGCTAGCAAACGCTGCTTTGCACGCGCCAGCATTGGCTCGCTTAGATCCACAAGATCAACTGAGAAATCCTTGCCGTAAGACTCGCGAAGTTTCAGCGTATTGTTCCCAGCACCACAACCAATGTCGAGAACACGACGAATGATCGGAGTTGCGGAAATCGCTGCTTGGGTGATCAAGTCCATTGCCAGCGGAGCGTCAATCGTTGCAGTTTGTCCCGTTTCAAGATTCGAAAATCGTTCGACATCGTTGTCGAATCGAAGACGGATTTCCTCCGTCGTTGATTTGTCGCCCAGAGACGTGGCTACCGACTTCATGGCTCCAACCTCTTCAATTGCGCGTTCTTCATCTTCATCGAACCTTGGGTCGCTCTAAGTTCAGCGACAAGTTGCACGGATTGTTGCTCGTCAGCTATTTGAAAATCATAACTGGTTTCATGCCAATCACTGCTGAGTACCAGGGAATTCTCTCGATGCTGACCCGAAATTCTGAGACCGGCTCCAATGCCGCGGTCGTCGTTTTGACGAGGGACGACCTGGTCGACTCGCAGCTGAGCCATGAAACGATAGTTGCCCCGTGGCAGGAGAACCGTCCTCCTCCACGAAGCGACACAATCATTCGATTCGCCTACTTCAATGGAATACAAATCTTTCTCTTCGCTGGTTTGAAAACTTGCTAGCAAAGTCGCCTCTGTCTCTTGTTTCGGTTCCCATTCTGCAATAGCCATCGCTTCACCAACTTCCAATTCCACCATGAGTACATCCTGTTCCATCGAAAGGTCCGGAATAGGAGGATCTGGTTCTATCAGGTGCTGAGCGATGTTGTTATAGCGTTCATGC
>JANLUJ010000829.1:0-2042 GCA_031363425.1 Pirellula sp. | reverse complement strand
GATACGGGCAATCTTGCAGCACCATCGACCATTGCTGACGGCAACGGCGGACAAAGCCCATACGGCGTTTGGGGTGCTTTAGGCTCCAAGTCCGGCGGTGAAGTCGGTGCCAATATCGAATAGTCGTTTCGGCTAATTGCGCCTGTAGCATGGCCCCCTGGGCCGTGCGACACTCGGGCCAGGCCTAAGCTACTGTAAGACAAATCCTTTCGTTCGCATAAGAGCGAGGTCATTCGACCTCGCTCTTAGTCGTCTAAGCGACCAGCCGCGGGATAAGTAGGCCCCCAATGGGCTAGGAGGCTTTCCCACTTTCGAACGCTTGCAAATTACGTGGGGCCGTTCGCCTTGTTTAGCTTGAAAGCAGAACAATCCGGCAGGACAAGCCTGCGGTATTTCTGAATCCCACCGGCTTGACCGGTGGATCGTTCGGGTTTTGTGGCTACCCACGGAGTTAGCCCAAGAGCTATCAGCTAAATCATTGATGCGAAAGTGGGAAAGCCTCCTTGCCCTGGGGTGTCAACAACAGCACGACATAAAATGGACGTTACTTCCCGCTTTTCTTCTGAATCGACTCGCCGACCTTTTTTACGGCGTTGCCAACTGCTTTCGTAGCCTCCGCTGTCTTTTCTGCCACTTTACCAGCTACCGCTTTTGCTTTTTCACCAGCAGTTTTAGCGGCTGAACCGACAGCATTGCCAGTTTCTTTGATCTTGTCTTTTACATTGTCTGACATTTTCTACTCCCATTGAAAGAACGTGTCGCCGAAAACGTTCGGCCGTTGAACACAATGATCCATCGATATGCAACTACTGCGCCGTTTAGCAGAGGTTTTCATCCGTGCCAAGAGATTCTGATTCAACAATTGAGTTGTAATCTAAAACAGGGACGAACGCGGTATCGCTACGCCATAACGCGATCTTGCATCAATTCATCGGGAATCGTTTCTGTGGCACGTAGATTGCGTTGAGATAGTTGAGCCAGTTGAGATAGTTGCGCGAACACGTGTACGAAGTAACATAGAAACCATAGAAAGCGCAGAATATCCGATCCGTCCGGTTTTGCCGCGGCAGTAATCCCGGATGGACCGAATATCCTCTGGGGTCGGAGAAGACAATGAGCGATAAAGAGCAGTTGCGAATGCCTACGATTACTCCTGAAAATGCTCAAGGCATTTTAGCAAAACAGATCAGGTTCCCGTACGACTCAGAATCCTTTCTGGCTTCCGTCATCGAATCCTCCAACGACGCAATTGTCAGTAAATCGCTCACTGGAATCATCCAAACTTGGAATAGCGGTGCAGAGCGGCTCTTCGGTTACTCGGCAGAACAAGCCATTGGTTCACCTATTTCGATTATCATTCCGGAGGAGCGTATACAAGAAGAAGTCCTCATATTGACACGCATCTGTGCCGGTGAACGAGTGGAACACTATGAAACTGAACGTAGAAGAAGCAATGGCGAATTAATCCACGTCTCCATAACAGTTTCACCCATTCGCAATGAATCTGGTGAGATTATCGGAGCGTCCAAAATCGCACGTGACATTTCTGCCCGTCTACATGCGGAAGTGGAATTGCAGCAGAGCGAACAACGCTACCGAGCTTTGGTGGAGGCAACATCGACGGTTGTCTGGCGTACGTCATCGAACGGGGAAGTTCTATTTTCAAGTGACGCTTGGCGGAATATTACTGGGCAATCTGATGATGAGAAATCTGGCTGGGGTTGGCTGCAGGCCATCCATCCCGATGACCGGTCTCGAACGGTTGAACTTTGGAAGAAATCGTTGACGAACCAGACTTTGCATGAGAATCAGTTTCGTGTTCGGACGCGAGAGGGATCCTACCGATGGTTCGGCGTTCGCGGCGTACCTGTTTTTGATAGGAATGGTTCAGTGCGAGAATGGGTAGGTGCCAATACAGATATCCATGATCGTAAAATGGCAGAAGAAGCCTTACGAGGGCTGGCTGCCGAGTTGTCGGATATGGATCGGCGCAAGGATGAGTTCTTGGCGACACTTGCCCACGAACTTCGCAATCCTTTAGC
>JANLUJ010000687.1:0-4909 GCA_031363425.1 Pirellula sp. | reverse complement strand
TCCAATCGTCGACCGCGAACGCGAATCGAGTTTCATGCATGTCGGTCACGATCACATCCACGTTGGGACACCGACCCATTTCGCCTTCGTCGTCGTCTTCCAGCAGGGAATCAAACTCGTCCTCTGGAACAATATCGTCATTATTCATAATTGGGCTCCGAAGGTGTTGTTACGTGGCGGACGCTGCTAGCGTCCGAACGACATGTTGTCCGATTATATCAGCCAATGCCAGCCGTGCCCTAATCGCTTTTCCGAACCGTCAGGCCACACTCAAACGTTGGCAAAATCGGTATTGCCCCGCTGTTTTCTTTGGCCGCATTTGTTGATTCGTGCAAAGATATCGACCACGAAATAAACGAAATACACGGAAGCAGAAACCACAGATGAAACGCACAACCGGGGACTTTCGGTCTCGAAAGAATGCTTCGATGGCTTCGAAATCACACTTCGTTGGTTCGGCTTGCATCCCCAAACCGAACGCTTGCGTCATCGGCGAATTCACGCCATCAAACATTGCGTAGGCGCCCGCGACCTAAATCCACGTTGCGTCCGATAGGGCAGACTGGCGAGCGCGAGCCTCCACAAAGCGAGCGTTTGCAAGCCCTTCGGTCTGTTCCAGTCTGGCAGAAAGAGCGGTATCCACCAAAACAATGTCATCCGCGCTCACCACGATGGTAGGCCACCTAAATGTACTGGACAGATTTCACTTGCCGCAACATTACGATACGTCCGAATCACGAATTCAGTTCTTTCGGTCATGCATTCTGCCAGCGACAACGAAGAAACGGATTTACTTTGTTTCCCTAATTTGTAATGAGCGAAAAGTGTTTTCCATAAGCAGGGTAGCAAGAGTCCGGAACTAAGAAACAGGCAACAGTGAAATCTGTAATAGCCATTGCCCACCAAATACGCTTGCATACAAAGTTCTTCCTCTGGCCCCATGCCATAGCCAAGGATCAAGTGATTCAAATCATGCCTTTCAAAGCCTGGAATCAGTTTAAGCCCCTTCTCATCCAGCATCCTAGCTAAGTCATTGCCAACAGTGTGGTCCGGCAAAGATCGCATACGTTGCAGTTTCTGCTCGTATCGTTTGCTCGAAAAAAGTATTTGCATGGGCCTGACGACTAGGTAATCCTTTGTGTTTGCAATCAATTTTCCAGTAAAAATTCTGAGTTTATTGGAATGATGATTTGTCGCTAATTCATGCATGATGACCTTTCGGTGAGTTGAAAATTGCAAATCATATCCGAAGCAATGGTAACAAAGTCTCCAGCGTACAAGTCTTCCATACTGCACACTACTGCAAGACAGGCTTATTCCTTATAGCAGCATAGCCGCAAATAGGAATACAAGTCCACCCATCGCCCAACTGGGTACCTGAAACAAAGAAGTTGTCACGACTCCCTTGCACCTTGGACACCAGCCGAACCTTTCGTCGAGTATGCTGGACTCATTAAGTGGATTCCTGCACTCGTCGCAATAGCACCGCGAAAGGAGCGGCAAGGGATCCAACTTGCACCGGGTTGCCAATCGCGAACTAACCTGAGCACCGAACGTGATCACAATGTGTTTCTCCATTTCTTGCCTCAAACTTTACGAAAATGCATCGTTCGAGTTCCCGTTCGGTAACCTGGCAATCCGCCAATCAACGGACCCATGGCTTTGCGTCCTGACCTCACAGTCAGTTTGCCTTTGTCGCGGGGGGGGTGGAAACTGAAACGGCACGCGTTTAATAGGGTGACGGAAAAGAGCCATCTAAAAAGTAGCTCATGAAGTGGAGAGTGCAAGTTATTTTTTTGATCGATCTGTTTAGATATCTGATGAGATGCGGAGCGTCGAAGCAGATCCGCAGATCGTTCTGAGAGTGTTAAGATATATCGTAGATATTTTGGAAACGACTTTCCATTTTCCATGATGAATTTGAGAAACCCGCCATACCTTGAGAGACCTATGATGATTCGCAACTTGCATTTGCATACCTGTATCGGAATACTCCTCTCGTTTGCGTTCGTCGATGGAGCGAACGCGGCACTAACCGAATCGGACAATTTGATTTGGGAAGAAGGAATTGTCTATTCGACGACCGACGGTGAATCGATAGCCTTGAATATGGCGCGCCCGAAATCTGACAATGCATTGCGACCCGCTGTTTTGTGCATCCACGGCGGTGGATTCCGTGCTGGCAAGCGTGAGAGTTATGATGGCCTTTGTAGGAAGTTGGCAGAAAAAGGCTTCGTTGCGGTTACGATCACGTATCGCTTAGCACCCAAACATCCGTTTCCAGCTGCGGTGCATGACTGCAAGGCAGCCGTGCGTTGGTTGCGTGCCAACGCAGCCAAATACAATATCGATCCTGCGAGGATTGGTGTTACCGGCGGAAGCGCAGGTGGTCATCTGGCACAATTTTTAGGGGTAACAGCAAATGTGCCTGAGTTTGAAGGCACTGACGGCACTCTTGAACAGTACAGCAAGGTAGCTTGTGTTGTCAATGTTTACGGTCCAAGCGATTTCACGAAATCGTATGGCAAGAGCGTCGACGCTCACGAAGTACTTCCGTTATGGTTTGGTGGTAATCTCGACACTCATCGTCAGCGTCATATCGTCGGCAGTCCTCTCTATTGGATCACGCCCGACGCAGCGCCGACTCTGTGCATTCATGGCACCGAAGATAAATATGTTGCCTACGAACAAGCAGTATGGCTCGTCGATAAACTAAAAGCGGCTGGCGTCGACGCAGAGCTGTTAACAATGGAAGGAGCTGGCCACGGTTTCAAAGGTGCAGAGGCGGAAAAAGCGGAGAAAGCGTTGCTCGAGTATTTCCAACACCGACTTAAGCCATGAAGTATGGGAACCGAATCAGCCAAATGAAAATACCGCTGAAATGGCTTTCACTTATCCGTGGCATTATGCGCAAAAGGTCATGATGTTAAAGCGAAAAGCCAATACTCACTCGTAGGATAGACATACGCTCAGGAAACGCATGTTTTCGAAGTAGATTCAGGTCAGGTACGTTCGAGGAAGTCATGAAAAAAAATCGTGGTTTTACGTTGGTTGAACTCTTGGTAGTAATTTCCATCATTGGCGTTCTAGTTGGATTGCTTTTACCCGCTGTCCAAGCGGCTCGTGAAGCCGCCCGGCGTATGCAATGTTCGAACAACGTCAAACAGCTGGGTCTGGCGGCGCATAATTACCATGATGCAAACCGAAAGTTTCCTCGTCCACTTTATCAGCGAAAACATTGCTCACACCGCATCCGCCTACTTCGCGGCTTTTCCGTACATGCAAGGATCCACTGCACCTAGAAACACGTTGCCTTTCGGAACCTACCAACGCCTGTTCGCTGTTGCTGATGGATTGGTTGTTCAAGACTATTGAGTAAGTTGTTAAGCTTATGGGGGAAACGAAAAAACGTTCTTGGACGAAAGGGATTTGATGAGCAAGTCAATCGGGGGAATCAAAGGCTTTTTATTGATAATATGCCTAGAAGTTGGGTGCGGATCAGATGGTCCGGAGATTGCTCGTGTCCAAGGAACGGTCACCATGGACGACAAACCTCTTCCTGCAGCGATAGTTGTTTTCGTACCCAACGGTGGTCGTCCATCGGTAAGTGAGACCGACTCCAACGGAAAATATGTTTTGGAATTCAGCGGAGGTAGAAAAGGTGCAATTCCAGGCACAAATAGAGTGGAAATCAACACTGCCAGATTGGCGTATGAAAAAGATGGAAAAAACTTCCCTGCCGTTAAGGAGAGCGTTCCGGCCAAATACAACCGACTAACTACACTTGAGTTTAATGTAGAACAAGGGAAAAATAATGTGGCTAATTTCGCACTCAAATCAGGAGGTAAGATCATCGAAGACAATAGTCAGTAAATGATCATTGGCGTGACTGGAATTGAAATCGCAAACCCCATAGTCACGCGAATCTGTGAACAAAATGGAACCAATGAATGAACAGCCATTCCAAACCGTTTCATTGCGATGCAGCGCCTGTGATTTCGTCGATCGATGTAGGGATGTTAGTAACGCTCTTTGATCAGGCTTCAGATGTTGCTTTCTTCGTTAAAGATGCTCTGGTGCAATACATTGCCGTTAATGACTCTCTTCTGAATCGCCATGGTCTAGAGCGCAAGGAAGACGCCCTCGGAAAGCGGCCGGTCGAAATCTGCCCAGGTGAATTTGGGCGGGTACCCACCGACCAAGATACCACGGTTTTGCAAACGGGCCATCCAATAGTAAATCACCTCGAAATGCAATGGCACCTCCCATACAAGCGGGTTTGGTGCCTTACGACCAAACTCCCGATCCTAGATTCCAACGGAACGGTTTTAGGTTTGATCGGCTTCTCGCGAGACGTGCGGTTGCAAGTGGACAGCCATGATATCCCTGAGGAATTTGCGGCTGCACTAGACTATTTCGAACTAAACCTAAATGAACTCGGATCTCCGTCAGCGCTCGCCAAGCGGTCCGAATTGACGCTGCAACGATTGAATCGATTGACAAAGCGCCTTTTCGGTTTGACTCCCGGTCAACTTATAACAAAGACACGCATAGCGGCGGCTTCTCAAATGTTGCTCGAAACACACAAATCGATATCTGAAATATCGTTAGCGTGTGGCTTCTACGATCAGAGCGCGTTTTCTCGAACCTTCCGTTCCGCGACCGGTGTAACGCCTTCTGAATTCCGAAAGCACTCTGTACCGAGCTTCTAGTCTCGACAGTCTGTACTACTGTTACCCGACGGCCGGTTATCGTTGAGAGAAGGATGTCCAATTCAGTACAAAATTGTCGCGATTGCCAAGTCGTACGATAGTCGATATACTAATCTGAGTTAGTTTTTTTTCTCAGCGGTACCTAAGCGGTAGTAGACGTGTTGCGGCTTGTATGCCAGCATGCTTAACGAGGTTAT
>JANLUJ010000683.1:0-2645 GCA_031363425.1 Pirellula sp. | reverse complement strand
GACAATTTAATGCACGCATATCGCACACACCATTGCGCACAACTTCGACGAGACGCAGTGGGGCAGAACGTTCGCTTGTCCGGTTGGGTATACCGAAAGAGGGACTTCGGGAATCTATTGTTCATCGATTTGCGAGACCACTACGGGATTTCCCAAATAGTTGTCGAACGAGACAGTGCCGCGTTTCCTTTAGCGGAATCGCTTCGAAGCGAGTCAGTAATTCGGGTTGATGGCCGAGTTAACGCACGCGCAGCGGACGCAATCAATCCAAATCTGGTTACCGGAGAAATCGAGGTCCGCGCGACCTCGATCGAATTGCTATCGGAAGCAGCGGATTTGCCACTGCCAGTGTTTGGCAACGCCGAATACCCCGAAGAAATAAGATTGCGGAATCGATTCCTCGACTTGCGCCGCGAAAAATTGCACGCAAATATCGTTTTGCGAAGCAACGTTATTGCCAGCTTGCGTCGCCGCATGATCGATCAAGGCTTCACGGAATTTCAGACACCGATTTTGACGGCTTCTAGTCCGGAAGGGGCTCGCGATTTTCTGGTTCCTTCACGCATTCATCCAGGAAAATTCTATGCGTTGCCGCAAGCCCCACAAATGTTCAAACAACTTCTCATGGTGGCCGGTTTTGACCGCTATTTCCAAATTGCGCCTTGCTTTCGAGATGAGGATGCGAGGGCCGACCGATCACCGGGCGAATTCTACCAACTCGATTTTGAAATGAGTTTTGTTACCCAAGATGACGTTTTCGAAGCCATCGAACCCGTGTTGTATGGCGTCTTCGAAGAGTTTTCCGGCCAGCGTAGGGTCACTACGCCACCTTTTCCGCGAATTGCTTACAAAGAGTCGATGTTGAAATACGGCAGCGACAAACCCGATTTGCGCAACCCGCTTGAGATTTCGGACGTAACCGAGGTATTTCGAGGCGGTGGTTTTGGCGTCTTCGCGAAGGCCATCGACGAGGGGGCCATTGTGCGTGCGATACCTGCACCAGGAGCCGGCGTTCGCGCCCGCAGCTTTTTTGACCTTACCAACCAGTGGGCCAAAGACGAAGGCTTTGCCGGACTAGGCTATATCAATTTCAAGGGCGGGGAAGGGGGCGGAGGCATTGCAAAAAACCTCGGGCCTGAAGGGGTTGGACAACTCGTTCAGCAGTTGGGGCTGGGGCCAGACGACGGCGTATTCTTTTCATGTGGCAAGCCCTTGGAAGCCGCAAAACTGGCTGGCGTAGCTCGGACTCGAGTCGGTCAGGAACTCGATCTCATCGAAAAAAACACTTTCAAGTTCTGCTGGATCGTCGACTTCCCCATGTACGAATTTGACGAAGTCGAACAGAAAGTCAACTTCAGCCATAACCCGTTTTCGATGCCCCAAGGTGAGATGGAATCGCTGCTGACGATGAACCCGCTCGATATCTTGGCATATCAATACGACATTGTTTGCAATGGCATCGAGCTATCATCCGGAGCAATCCGAAATCATAAACCGGAAATCATGTACAAAGCGTTCGAGCTAGCCGGCTACGACCGCAGTTTGGTCGACGAAAAATTCCGAGGAATGATCAACGCGTTCAAATTCGGTGCCCCACCCCACGGTGGTTCGGCTCCAGGTGTCGATCGAATTGTAATGTTGTTGGCAGACGAACCTAACATTCGCGAAGTGATCTTGTTTCCTATGAATCAAAAAGCTGAGGATCTCATGATGGGTGCACCATCGGAAGTATCCGCTAAGCAACTACGAGAACTCGGTATCAAGTTCACCAGCGACGGTCCGAAGACATAGCCGCTTACGGATTCTTGTAGTACTACGGTCGCAAGCTGTTCGCAATGCTCGATATATCCTTCAACTGCTGTCTGGATTTCCATTCTTGCCCCGATTCCCAATCCCGATAGGGATTGAAGACAGTAGCCTGGGGTCGTCGCGAAGCGGCGCACCCCCGGGAACGAAAGGACAAGCGAATGACCCTGAAGGGCAACGCTGTGAAGCATTTTTATCAATGAAATGGCACCAAATGGATATAAGCCTTCCGTACGGGCTCGCCCCGACGGAGGCAACAATTGGCAGCTACAGTCGCGGTTATTCGGTTCGAGCTCTCCATTGAGTTTACTCAGTGGAAGCAACGTTTGGCCGGGTGAAACGCTACTTCCTCCGGTATGAAACCGGAGGAGAGCCCAGCCTCAGGCTCAACTGGTAGGTTTCAACCTGCCGCTCGCCTACCGCTACAGTGATAGTTGTTGGGCGCTCGCTAGCGAATCACTAAAGCCGCGAGCACTTTAATCGCTAATTGCGTACAATCAGTAGTTTGTCGCAATTTAGTAGCTAAAGGTGTTTCTATGCAAAACGTTTGGCGATTTGGATACATTCCTATTTCATTGATTTCGTGGTCCATATTCTCGAGTTGCCTTGGTCAAGGTACGACGCATCTCGAGGATTCCTTGCCGCAGGAACTTCGCAATCGCTCCGATGTCGAGATGATCGTTCAAAAGTTGCGTTTTTTGAGATCGAACGATTCGTACTTTGGAGAGAAGCACCCCAAAAAAAAGTCCAATCAGGCACTGATCATCGAGTGCGAATCCGATCTTAAACGCATCGTCGAACTCAACAGCTTGTCCACACCTCAATCTCCAGCTGCGGAG
>JANLUJ010000670.1:0-5756 GCA_031363425.1 Pirellula sp. | reverse complement strand
TGACAGGCACGCTGGCGGGCGGACCGGCGGGCGCTGGCGCCGGTTGAAGATTCCAGCGATCCGGCGTCTCGCGCACGTAAAGGATATGCGCCTCGTGCATGAAGCCGGGGTTGGCCGGATCGGGCCGGCGTCCCACGGTGTAGGACTTGTAGGCGGCCGGGAACCGGATCACATCCAGGTAAGTGGTGGACGCGGCCTGCACGGGCACCTCGCGGACGAAGACAGTCGGCGGGACATGCTGACAGCCGACGAGGAGCAACAAGGGAATCAGAAGTAAGACCGAACGTGCATATCGATCAGGTTATTCACCACGATGCTTGGATAGTTCCTCTGGGCGGAGGACGATTTGTAGTGGGCGCAACTTATGATCGCGTCCTGCTTGTGGATCAGGACGCATACAACCAAGAAAGAGCAAGGCAATTTCGAGACGAGCTCATGCGGCGTTGGGAATTGCTGACTGAAGGATCGTTCTTTGGTGGGCAGCATGTCGTCCAGGAACAGCGTTGGGCAATTCGACCTGCGAGTTATGATCGCCATCCCTTAATAGGTCCACACGATTTGCATAGAAACGTTTTCTGTTTGAACGGGTTGGGGTCAAAGGGTACGCTCATGGCGCCTCTGTTGGCAGAGATGCTTATCGATGCGATGGGCGGGGAGCCGATCGATCCAACGTTGTTGAGGTCTCGTCGAAAGTAGACCATGCACTTCACAGTAGAAGCCCAAAAAATCGCGATGCCCTATCTGACGGTTGGATCGATTGCGATCGACGCTACCTGCGGCAACGGATTTGATACTCTTTTCCTTGCCGAACAGGTTGGAAGCACTGGGGTTGTGTACGGTGTTGATATTCAGGAACGCTCCATCGAAACGGTTCGAAGGAAGTTGCTCGAAAGGGGCGGGCCGCCGCAGTGCCGATTGTTTGTTGGGTCCCATGAATATTTGAGCACGATGGTTGAGCCTGTTCACGCAGGTTTGGTATCAGTCGTAATGTTCAATTTGGGGTACCTACCATCTGGGGACAAATCCATTGTTACTAAGCCGGAAACCACATTGACTGGTCTACAGCAGGCATTCGAATTGATCCGGACAGGCGGTCTGATTAGTGTTTTGGCTTACCCGGGCCATCTTGGAGGATGGGAGGAAGTGCGAAGCGTTGCAAATTGGATTGAGCAAAACGCCTGCTCGATGCAGGTAGGAAAATTTCATGACCCGAACAATGTCAATAGTCCTATCTTGTGGACGTTGAATAAACTGAAGTACGGCCGTCCGCCTGCGACGCTGGGGCAATATGTTTAACCCGCGTAGCGGCTTGCGAACTAGGCCACGATCTGTATGAGCATGTTGAGCTACCGTACAACCGACGCCTGCGACTAGAATGTCACCCGCATTTGCCTCACGAATGAGTATTTCCTCACGACGATTCTTTCATATTATGGTTCGATCTACTAAGTTTCCGTTTGACTTGATTCATTCGGACAGCAAAACACGGGCCCGACGAGGTCGATTGCATTTACCACATGGCGTGGTGGAAACACCCGCATTCATGCCTGTCGGAACTCAAGCCACGGTCAAAGGGCTGACTGTCGATCAAGTTGCGAAAACCGGCGCAACTATTTTGCTCGGCAACACGTACCACCTATCGTTGCGACCCGGTAGTTCTTTGATTGCGGAACTGGGCGGCTTGCACCGATTCATGGGCTGGCATCAACCTATTTTGACGGACAGTGGAGGATTTCAAATCTTTTCTCTTGGGGACATGAACCAAGTTACGGAGAATGGCGCAACCTTCAAGTCGCATTTAGATGGCTCAACGATTCATCTTCGGCCCGAAGATTCGATACAAATTCAGGAAGAGTTGGGCAGCGATATTGCCATGGTATTGGACCACGTCATCGGGTTGCCTGCGACCGACGAAGCGGTCAAAGACGCAAGCGATCGAAGCGTGCGGTGGGCGCAGCGATGCAAGGATGCTGCGATACGCGATGACCAGGCCAAATTTGCGATCGTTCAGGGAGGCCTTAACCCAAATTTGAGAACCCAATGTGCTGAGCAGTTGATCCAGATTGGGTTCGATGGGTATGCTGTCGGTGGGTTGAGTGTGGGTGAACCGCCCCCCGAAATGTACCTAATCCTCGATAGGATTTGTCCAGTCCTGCCCACAGATCAACCACGTTACTTGATGGGGGTTGGCCGACCCATCGACTTGGTTGAGGGAATCGCACGTGGTATCGATATGTTTGATTGTGTTATGCCCACCCGCAATGGTCGCAATGCTTCTGCATTTACTGCCAACGGGCCGCTGAAAATGCGAAATCAATGCCATGCAAAAGACGAGGCTCCAATCGAAGCGGATTGCCCTTGCTTAGCATGCAAACACAGTCGGGCCTACATTCGACATCTATTCCAAGCTAATGAAATGCTCGGACCAACCTTGTTGTCGATTCACAATCTAACGTTTTATCAGCGTCTGATGGGTGGGGCAAGGCTAGCCATCGAGCAAGATCGATTCGAGGCTTTTCTGACGGAACAGCGAGAACGGCTGCAGGTGTAGTTCGAAGCATTCTCCGGATTGAATTCAAATGATTATGTAACTTGGACCTCCCGGTCGCACCCGGCAGGTTCGACCTAGCGTCGGGTTACATGTAGAGATGCTTCATGCAGATTTGCGACCAGTTTTCAAGACGATCTAATTCGAATTGGAGTGTTTCAATGGATTGAAAACCACTATCCTCGAGATGATCCTCACGCGTTTGAACTTTGCATGAGGCAAGCTGCATGATGTGGACTATCCCCAAGTGAACGCGCCCAACTTCGGTCGAATCGTCATAGATTAAGCCGACGATTCGATGGTGGCCGTTGCATTCGATCGCAACTTCCTCATCGAGTTCACGCTGCATGCCAGTGCGGTACCAATCCTCACCTGTTGCGTCTTCGACCGAAATATGACCGCCGATACCAATGGAACGAAGAGCATGCAGTCTTTTTTCACCTTGCCCTTTTCCGCGAGTGTATTGAAAGACTCGAGTTCCATTCGCGTCGCTACACTCCAAAATCACGTAGGGAATCAGTTGTTTGAAGGACGGATCGGTTTCAACCAAACTTCTTGGTCGAAACGACTGATTTTGACGGTCTAAAATGGTCGAAAGGTAACGATCGACATTGGGTTGGAAGCCAGAAAAAGGTCCAAGCTGATCAAGCAATTGAGCAGGAATTACGAGAACTTCTTCGTCTTTGGACATATGCAACGGCGTTTTCTACGGGATTTAGTCGAATTTGGAGAGTTGCCCTCGGGAAAACAGGGTTCCCTTGACCTGTTGATTTCCGATACGATACACGGTTTGGCAAACGCTGCCTATTCGCTTTTTCGACCAATTGCAACCCAAATCCACTCCTTCAACAGCCGACCAAGAGCAAGCATGAGTGCACTTTTCATTTCAATTGTTTCACGTGTTGGATACTTAAGCTATTTGGCGGCTTTGCTGGTTGCTGTATTTCTTGTCGGAGCGACGACAGTGGCAGAGGAAAAGCCGTTGCCTGCCAGCAAACTCTTCCCAGTTGATACGCAGGCACTTTTCTCGCTACCAAATTCCGAGGGCTTCTTGGAAGGCTGGAACAACACTCAACTTGGCAAATTAGCCGCCGACGAAAAACTAAAGGATTTCTGGGCTACTCAACGCCAGGAGATTCAAAATCGGTTTAGCGAGGCCGGATGGCAACTCAATTTGGAAGTCGAAGACCTAAATGAAATTGCAGGTGGACAAACAAGTTTGGGGTGGATATCGCGGATAAAAGATTCCAACAAACCCTTTTCCATTGCGATGGTGATCGATGTCTTAGACCGAAACGACGCCGCAGAGCGTTTTCTGAAGAGGATCGACACGCAACTGAAGGAAAGAAAGGCGACGTCTAAGTCGATTGCAGTTTCAGGAGCGAAGGTGGTCCAATACACGTTTCCAAAATTCGCTGGAGACGTTCGTGCAAACGAATCCTTTTATTGCATTTCGAAAAACCAACTTCTTGCATCAGACGATCTTGTCACGATGACTGAGCTGCTACAAGCCCAGGGCGGAACCAAAGAAGATTCACTTGCAAATTCGGACTTGTATAAGCAAGTTCAATCGAAAATACCCTGCGAAGGGAACGAACCCGAAATCGAATACTTTTTGCGACCCATTGGATTTGCAAAATTGCTTCGGTCCATTTCAGGCAAGCCAACCAAAAACCAATCGGATATTTTGCTGATCCTTGACAAAGAAGGCTTTGGTGATTTGCAGTGCGTTGCTGGTAACATTCAGATATCAACCGAGAACTTTGACTTCTTGCACCATAGTCATATGGTTTCGAAGAAGCCTTCCTCCAAAGCGGTGCAGATCCTAGACTTCCCCAATGTCTCCAAACTTTTGGCACCCGAATGGATCAACAAAGAGACCGCTTCCGTATTGTCATTGTCATGGAATCTCAAGGAAGCCTTTCCAAAGTTTCGAGGCATCGTAGACGCCTTGGTCAGTCCCGGCGCATTTGATGGAATGATCGAAGGCATGCGAGATGATCCGCAAGGTCCACAGATCGATATCGTAAAGGATGTGCTCCCGTACTTGTCCACCGAGTTTCACGTCGTTACAGAGGTTGTTAAGCCTATATCGCCCGATAGCAAGCGATCTATGGTCATTTTGAAGCTAAACGATCCACAAATGAAACTACCAAAGATCTTAGATCGATATGGAAAAGGGGAACCCGATTCCAAACCGATTGATTTCGAAGGACATCGCATTTGGAGTTTCGAAAACAAAGAAGAGGCTGAAATCGAGTTGGACTTTACCAGCAACAAAGATTCAAAGAAACAGGCAGACAGCGATGACAACGAGCCGCTTCTCGACAAGTGGGCCATCAGCATATTTGCGGACTACTTCATTTTCGCTTCCGATGTCGAAATGATCAAAGATGCCATTATGAGAGCAAAGAGCGGCATCGACATGAGAGCGTTTGAAAAGGAAACCGATGTTGCCAAGGTAACCGAAATGCTTGAAAAAGTCTCGGGCAAGGTCGGCAGAAGCATGAGTCAAGTAACGAGGTCGGATCGTGCCTTTGAAATGCAATACGAGCTATTCCGTCAGGACATACTCCCTGAGTCTCGAAGCATGTTGGCCACTATCCTCGACAAGATTTTGAAGCCAAAGGACGGACGACATACCCAAGTGCAAAGGGTCAAGGGAGATACGCTACCGCCATTTGAGGCAATTCGTGACTACTTTACAGCGTCTGGCGGAATAGTCCGAACCGAAGAAGATGGCTGGTCCCTACAGGGGTTTATTTTGAGCAAATAGACAAATGACAAATCGACAAGGTCAGATAACCGATCAAAATCGTCATGAAGGGCGAATCCAAGAGTTGGAATTCGTCGTTACGCATATTCAAAAGACCGTCGAAGAGCTCAATACCGCAATGCTTTTACAGCAAAAAATAATCGATGTGCTTTGCCGACAACTTGAACAAGCGAAGTCGGACGTTCGATCCATGCTAGGTGTTGACAATTCGCCACGTTCATTGGCCGACGATAAACCACCGCACTACTAACCGTCTGGTACTGACGCTAGCAGCGTCAGCCACGTTAGACCTCTGGTGCTGACGCTAGCAGCGTCAGCCACGTATTTTGAAGTGGCGAAAATCGCCAATGGATTGCAAGAAAGGTGACTGTTACAAGCCCGCGGCGCAAGCAAGGGATAGAAAACGCAATTCCCTCGCTTGCGCGTCGGGCT
>JANLUJ010000626.1:0-7814 GCA_031363425.1 Pirellula sp. | reverse complement strand
CCTGTGACAGGCCGAAGCATGTTCATCTCGATGCATGGAGGAGGTGGAACGACGACGAAAGTTAACGACCAACAATGGGAAAATCAGAAGAAACTGTATCGTTTGGACGAGGGCCTCTACGTGGTACCTCGCGCACCAACGGATACCTGGGACTTGTGGCATCAATCGCATATCGACCAACTCTTCGATAGGCTAATCGAGAACATGATCGTATTTGAGGATGTAGATCCCAATCGAATCTACATCTTGGGTTACTCGGCTGGAGGTGACGGCGTGTACCAACTTGCACCTAGGATGGCGGACCGCTGGGCAGCTGCATCAATGATGGCGGGGCATCCAAACGAAACTTCACCCTTGGGGTTACGCAACTTGCCTTTCGCTCTGCACATGGGCGAAAAAGATGCAGCTTACAACAGAAACAAAACAGCCAGCGAGTGGGGTACAAAACTCGATGATTTACAAAGCAATGATTCGGCAGGCTATATCCATTTAGTAAAGATTCATGAGGGAAAAGGGCACTGGATGGATCGCGAGGATGCCATAGCCATCCCATGGATGGCACAATGGAGCCGCAATCCGATGCCCACTCGCATTGTGTGGAAGCAGGACGATGTAGTGGAAAAACGTTTCTACTGGTTGGCGATAAATCCAACTGAGATTCGAGATCGGGCAGAGATCATTGCAACGCGAACAGAGAACAGAATCGAATTGCAAACCAAGGACGCGGACCGAGTTGCTATTCGCTTGAATGACGAGATGGTCGATTTCGACAAGCCTATCTCCATTGGTAGTGGAAGCACGATGGTCTTCGACGGAATGGTAACTCGGTCTATCGGAAATATTGCAACAACACTTTCTGAGCGAGGAGATCCTAAAGCTATATTTAGTGCGGAAGTCATCGTCTCGATCCCAAAGGCTCAGCCGTAGACTGTCTGCCTTACGGGTCGTAACCGAGATTGGGTGATAGCCAACGTTCGGCGGTCGACATTGGCCATCCCTTTCGTTTTGCGTAGTCTTCGACTTGATCGCGTGTGATTTGATCCACGGCAAAGTACTTCGCCTCTGGATTCGAAAAATACAAGCCACTAACGGAGGCTGCAGGCCACATAGCAAAGCTTTCCGTCAGGCTAATGCCTGCCCTCTTTTCAACATCGAGCAACTTCCAAAGTACTCCCTTTTCTGTATGGTCCGGACACGAAGGGTATCCTGCAGCTGGTCGAATGCCTTGGTACTTTTCATCGATGAGTTCGTCGTTGGAAAGATTTTCCTGAATACCCCATTCGTTACGAACGCGCTGATGGAGCATTTCTGCAAATGCCTCTGCAAGTCGATCCGCGCACGCTTGAACGAGAATGGATTTCGCGTCCTCCATTTCAGCTCGCAATTGTTTTGCGATCTCATCGACTCCATGACCGGCCGTGATCGCGAATGCGCCGATGTAGTCAGGTTGGCCATTAGGCGAAACATAATCCGCTAAGCTTCGAAACGAGGATTGGCCTACTCGTTCCCATTGCTGTCGCAACATTTCGAAGCGAGCGATTTCCTCCGTTTGAAGGTCATCGGAATAGAGCGCGATAGTGTCACCAAGGCTCTTGGCTGGAAAGAACCCATAAACCCCTTTTAACAATATCGTCGGATCTTTCTCAAAGCCATCAAGCACCATTTGTGCGTCGTCGTAGAGCTCTTTAGCAATAGCTCCAACATAACTGTCTTCGAAAATCTTTGGATACTTTCCCTTGAGCTCCCATGTCATAAAGAACGGAGACCAGTCAATATAGGGACGAAGCTCCGCGACGGTAACTTCGATGTCACGAACGCCGACGAATTTTGGTTTGGGAGCGTTATAAACATCCCAGTTTATGGAAAACTTTCTCTTTCGTGCCACAGCGAAGTCAACGAACTTACGATCGCGACGCATTGCAAAACTGGCTCTTTCGTCCTCTTGTTTTGCCTTGATTTCGATCCCGAAATCCTTTCGTGATTCCGGATTTACGAGCTTTTCGACGACGGGGACGCTTCGCGAAGCGTCGAGGACGTGAACCACCTCGTGTTGGTAATGCTGGGCAATTTTGACAGCCGTATGCTTTGAGCTGGTGGTGGCACCGCCAATCAAAAGAGGGATTGTAAAACCCTCCCGTTGCATTTCTTTGGCGACATGCACCATCTCATCCAATGAAGGGGTGATGAGTCCAGATAACCCTATGACTTGAGCGCCATGTTTTTTTGCTTCGGCAAGAATCTTTTCGCAAGGGACTAAAACTCCTAAGTCGATCACCTCAAAATCGTTGCAAGCCAACACCGTCCCCACAATGTTCTTGCCAATGTCGTGAACGTCCCCTTTGACGGTTGCGAGCAATACTTTGCCACGGCTAGTATGTCCACCTGTATTTCCTGCTAACTTCTTTTCCTCCTCCATGTATGGAGTCAAATAAGCGACGCTTTTCTTCATGACGGCAGCTGACTTGACCACTTGTGGCAAGAACATTTTGCCTTGACCAAACAAATCTCCGATCAGATTCATCGCATCCATAAGTGGCCCTTCAATGACCTTCAGGGGGCGGCCGTATTTGATTCTCGCTTCTTCGGTGTCCGCAGCAATATGGTCCGAAATGCCTTTGAGCAGAGCATGCTTGAGTCTTTCTTCCACCGGCAGTTCTCGCCATGCGTCTACTTTGACTGGCGCCTTGTCTTTGGCTTTTACCGTTTCTGCAAAATCGATGAGGCGCTCCGTAGCATCGGGGCGTCGATTGAGTAAAACATCTTCGACTCGATCGCGAAGTTCAGGTTCAATCTCATCGTACACCTCGAGCATTTCGGGGTTGACGATGCCCATATCGAGTCCAGCTTTGATGGCATGGTACAGGAATACTGCGTTCATTGATTCGCGAACGGTATTATTGCCGCGGAAGGAAAATGAAACGTTGCTGACGCCACCACTGGTTCTAGCGCCCGGGCATTCCTTTTTAATGGTGCGAACCGCTTCGATGTAGTCCACTGCGTAGTTGGCATGTTCGGGCAAGCCCGTTCCGACGGTGAGAATGTTCGGATCGAATACGATATCTTCCGCGGGGAATCCGTTTTCGGTAAGAAGCTTGTAAGCTCGTTTGCAAATGCGAACTTTGTTTTCGTAATCTGCCGCTTGACCTTGTTCATCAAAGGCCATTATGACAGCCGCCGCTCCGTGTTGATGGATGAACCTGGCCTTCTTGAGGAATTCTTCTTCGCCTTCTTTGAGGCTGATCGAGTTAACAATAGGTTTGCCAGGCGAATGGCGAATTCCCACTTGGAGGATTTCCCACTTGGAGCTATCGATCATCAATGGGACTTTGGCGATGTCCGATTCATGAGCAACCAAATTGAGAAAAGTACTCATGGCGGCAGCACCGTCTAGCATGCCTTCGTCCATATTGACGTCGATAATATTCGCACCACCTTCGACTTGAACTTTGGCTACATTGATCGCATCATCGAACTTACCTTCTTTGATGAGCCGAGCAAACTTTTTCGAGCCAGTCACGTTCGTACGTTCACCGACCATGACAAAAGGATTATTTTCTCGAAAAACGAAGGGTTCGTTTCCAGCATATTGAGTCGATCGATTGCGGATTTTAGACTTGCGGGGAGCTATTCCAGCAATTGCCTCGCCGACAGCCTTGATGTGTGCCGGCGTTGTTCCGCAGCATCCCCCAACAATATTCACCCATCCTTGACTAGCAAAATCGCGAATAAGGCTGGCAGTTCTATCAGGAGTCTCGTCAAACTCACCCAGAGCATTTGGTTTTCCGGCATTTGGATAGCAGCTGATTGGAACATCGGCTGCATTTGCCAATCGTTCAACGTAGGGGCGCATTTCAGCACCACCCAAACCACAATTCAGGCCGATGCTGAGCATTGGGAAGTGTGACACCGAAATCCAAAACGCTTCCAGTTGCTGGCCGGTTAAGGTCACGCCGCCGGGAAACATGGTAGCAGACAGCATCGTCGGCCAGCGTCGACCTCGACGCGCAAATACATTTTCAATCGCGACCAAACATGCCTTAAAATTCAACGGATCAAAAGAGGTCTCAGGCAGAAGAATATCGATGCCACCGTCAATCAATCCATCTACATTGACTTCATAGCTGGCGACCATTTGCTCAAACGTGAATGCTCGAACCGCGAAATTTCCTCTCGCATTCATGGAAAGCTGAACCGCTGTCGGGCCAATACTACCGGCTACGAATCGTGGCTTCGAGGAGTCGCGTTTTAAATGGGCTTCGACCGCAGAACGAGCGACTTCGGCGCCGGTTTTTGAAATCTCGTAAGCGAAATCCGAGAGCTTATTCTCCGCCAATCCAATCAGGCTCGCGTTGAAAGTATTGGTTTCGATGATGTCCGAACCCGCGGACAAGTACTCAGAATGAATGCTGCGAATAACATCTGGCTGAGTGAGGACCAAAACATCGGTCGCTTTTGACAAGTCGGCAGGATGCTCTTTGAACCGTTCGCCACGGATTGCAGATTCGGGCAGTTTTTTTTGGAAAATGAGGGCGCCCATGGAACCGTCCAGCAACAAAACACGTTGCTCCATCAATTCCTGCAATAGTCCTTCGGTGTCCGATTGTGCCCTTGTCGCCATGCGATTTCCTGTACTTGGATTCTTATTAGTGAATTGTCCACTATTCTACTGACAGAGTCATTTCGACAAAGTCGAGTTCGCAAGAAGCTTGCAAATTCGTACCTTGAGTCAAGAGGTCGAAGTTTTCTGATTAATCAATCTTTTCATCCTCGCAAACGTTGCCTATAGTTCAAGGATGCAAACCGGAAACTGTTTGCAACAATGCCTCCGGTCGTTTTTACGGCTGAGGGACCATCATTATTCGTTGGCCTAGGTCGCAAAGGGCAGTGCAGTAGCACGCTTGATCTACGCCAGTCTCGCAGCGGCTCCGTGTCGTGCCGCCTGACGGTCGGAGGAAAAAACAATGGCTGGCCGGTGGTTTACCATCGGCCAGCTTTGTTTTAGAACGCTCGCCAGAGCCTTGGCGGTATCTTGTACGATGCCGGACGCCTAGCTACTTAGAACTTATTCGTCCTAAGGCACATGAATCCCAAAACAACCGAGGTTGTTCCGATGATGCCCCAATGCATGACCGACATATGTTCCACGCTGTAAACAATACCGCGGACCAATTCGGAAAAGTATTTCGATATTAATTGCATGATCTGATTTTCGAAAACGATCGTTGTGATCTAGGGATGTGATCTGGCCAGCATGCCAATAGGCTGCGAGTAAGACGATACCCAACTCAAAAAGCTAGGTTTTTTGATCGCGCAAAGCAACTTGGGCTGACCACGGTTCTTGCAAATACCCGTTAACCGTACTGGATGTAATGGTTTTGCCGATGAAACGGCGAATGGTACAGTCCATTGTGTCGATTCGAGAGAAATATCGATTTGACGGTAAGAAGTCCGCTTGCGGGTCACGGGGAGAGGGATATAATCCACGTAAGCGATGGGGTCGTAGCTCAATTGGTTAGAGCACCGGACTGTCGATCCGGAGGTTGCGGGTTCGACCCCCGTCGACCTCGCTTATTACTAGTCTGGCCTTTCTTTTATAAGGCCAGACTAGTTCATGAGAGAAAAAAGAAAGTGTGTCTCAAATCGCTGTCACTCCCGTTGGGGGTGGTTGCGTGAGAGGTGGCGGAAGGACCCGCGAATACAGAGTGGTTCGCACGGAGTTTTTTCCAATTCAAATGCCAACGGTCTCAAACTTGATCAAAGATCCTAGTCGCAACATCGTTGTCGACTTTCTTGCTTACCGTACTTTGACGCCGGACGAGCTCAGCCGACACCTCAGCGTTTTTTATTCGACCACCAAGGTCAAGAAGAATCGCAAGTACCAAGTAATAACGACTATTGGGGCACGCGACTGATGATGTCGTTTACCTCAGCTTCAGTGAGCATTCTGCGTGGGGATCTGCTGCTCCATTCAGTCAATATCGCATCCCATTGCTTCTCAGTCAGTGCGCGGTCCTCGTCGTCAATCGGGATTACGAAAAAGCATACATGTTGCTGCTCAGGCGAATCGCCCGATTTTTTAACGCCCATATAAACACACGTCCCGCGCCATGAGTACAACTAAAACATCCTGTCCAAACTGCTCGAAAGCCTTTGACGTACCGACCGAGTATCTAGGAAAGCGGGCTACTTGTGCAAGCTGCAAAAACAAATTCGTCGTGGCAGCAGTAGAGCCCATCGCTCCAGTTGATGGCTATGCCCGGCAAGCTGAACCTGCATTTCCAGATCCGGCAGAGCCTCCGTATAAGCCGACTCAATCACCACCGCCAACTCCGAGCCAAGCCAAACCTGTTCCGGTTATGGCTCCGGCGAAACGTTTTGTTGAGCCTAAAACTTGGGTGCCGGTCCTTGTGGGTGTTTGTTCCCTTGTCGTTGGTTTCTTTGCTGGCCGTGAGCAAATGAAGTATCAAATCCGCTCGACCATGCAACAAGCTTTTCAATCCGCGTTTCCAGGTTTGGCACCTAAGCCAGCTGCAAATGCTAACGTCACTAAAGCACCGGCGCCCGTTGAGTTGCCGCCTCTCGCGATCGGCCAGCGTTTTGAGAAGCCTGGTTTCGCTCTCGCATTGACCAAAGCGAGCATTGGCAAAGCCAAGCTTAAGGCCGTGATCGGAAAAACTACGTTTGAGAGCGATGATGACTATTTGATCATGTCATTCATGTTTTCAAACACTGAGGATCGAAAGCAACGAGCATTCCATGATTCCGGGAGCAAGTTCTCTGGAAGTCAGTTCCAGTTAAAAGACGACGTTGGAAACGTGATTCGCGGTGTGGACTTTGGTTACTCCAGCAAGCTCATCGGTGCGTTAGTGGACTATCACGACATCGCCCCGAGCGAATCTGTTGAACACACCAAAGTCTTCTCGCTCCCGCTTCCAAAAACCAAGCATGTTGTCCTCACCATCAATCTCGAATGCCTGGGTGGGGACGGTGAGATGAGTTACATCATCCCGATGGAATCGATCGCAAGAAAAAATCAGTAGACGCACGGAATGACTTTGACTAACGTTAAGGAATGAATGAGATGCCAACCCTTATCAGTGACGATCTGCTTGACCAGCTTGCGACTTTGATCGAGAGTGCATGTGAACGAGGTGACAACGTGTCTGCAATTGCGGAGCGAGCAGGGGTAAATCGCGAATTTGTATCTAGCCTGAGGAATCGCACCTACCGCTCGAGCCCGACGATCGACCGAATGAAAGCCGTTTGCGATGCTATTGGTGTGAAAATCACCTTGAAATAGAATTTCAAAAAATGTTGGTTAAAACCAACATACACCACTTGCAATAGTGTTGGTAGTTTGCAACACTCTTAGCCTACTGAAGCGATTCAGTGGGCTTTGTTCTTTTTAGGGACTGTGGTTAGTCTCTGGCAAAGCGAATGGCTGATCAACTGCCGGTGCGGTTCTTGGAATGGTTCGATGGATATCGGGCGCGTGACCTTGAGCCAAACTTGGGTCCGCACCGGCTTGGAGGAATCATGACAAAAGAACAAGCGATTGAGGCGGCACGGGCGGCTAAACGGGATGAGCCGGAGTTCTTTCATCGACTCAGGCCGCGGCCGAATCGCAAAACCGGTACCTGGGTCGTCGAGTGCTCCGTTACTCCGATCGCTGGTTTCATCGCGTTGACCGCGTTCGAGGTCGCGAGTGCATGCGACATCCTGCATGCAATGTTCTCTCGCCGGTCTCCCGATGCAAACATGAGTGCATAGCGAATCACATTGCGCGTGGTGACGACAGTCCGCTTGCTTTTTTC
>JANLUJ010000625.1:0-2776 GCA_031363425.1 Pirellula sp. | reverse complement strand
TTCTCTGCATAATCGATCGCCATGGCACCTGCAGGGATAGCACCAACAACCGAGAACCTTTCCTTTAAGCGAGTCAATTCTTTTCTGAAGGCTAGGTTTAAGGTCCAGAAATACATCGAACGATTCGCATACTCGTTCCCTATCGCCATCCTCGTCGACGATGAATGGATTTCCCCATTGCGTCCCGCGATCGATTGGCACATAACACCGATTCTCGATCGCCCAATGAATCAGGCGTCCATCAATTCGCTTGTTCGCGACAACTGCGATGCCTTTCAATACAAGCGCTTTTCTCTCTAATTCGCTCTCGGTCCAAACTTCGTCTGTTGGAGGTGAAGCGTGTTTCGCGGCTTGAGCAACGGCTTTACCTACATTCCTTCCGTCATCGCGCGCTTGCTTGATAACTTCGGATTGGATTGACTTTGGAAGAACTGCTAACTTGGCGGCCGCGGAGACAGCAACCTCTCCTTTGTCACAAGCTTCTATTAACGCCTTTGATCCAAGAGTCAGCACCTTAGTTGCTCGATCGACCTGCTTGCCGCTGACGCCTACAGCTTCGCCTGCCTTGTCGCGGGCTCTATGTACTTGTTGACTTTGCTTTACTTGTGGGACAATTGGCCCAGAAGTTAAGTCGTTTCATTTTCCCTGTCGTTCTTTCGCTTGTCGTTCGTACAATTCCTTGCCACGTGCACCAGCCATCGCCGCCTGCCCATCGTCTAGATGCCGACGTTCTCGATTCATGCTCAAGACATAGGCGATGGGATCGGTCGGACTTACGACGATCGTCTTTGGAGTCTTCGAAATCTTCGAGCAAGCCATCCATCGATTTCGCCCATCTATGATTTTTCCGTTCATTACAGAAATAGGAACAAGCAACCCGTTGGTTTGGATATCCTTGGCGAGCGAATCCAATTGCTCGTCCGTCATCATAGGGAAGATACATGCAGCCTCGTGAAATTCCATAACCACTTTCTCTCCTTAAGTGCAGAAGTTGAATTGCATTTGTCGACCGGATTCCTGAGAGTTGCATTTCTCTTGGGACAGGTATGGCCAAGCGTCACTCTTGCGATCATCCACCATGAATGGCAATGTTGGTTGCATGGTGGCTTTTAGTCTGTGCAAATGTGCCGCGACCCACACGTTACGCCGGTCCTTCATGTTTCCTAGGACGATCCAATGCACAAAGTCAGGATCACCAATCGACATGTTTTCAAAAATTCGGAACGGCGAGTTCGCGTTTTTATGCAATGCGTAATACACTTCTTGACCGACTAAGTGAGTCTTGTGCTGGGCACCTTGAGCGCTCGTCCAATGCAAGTACGGCTTAAACGGAAAAGCGTTTTGTGGCAATACCCAGGAATCGTTAACTGAAGATTGAAGGTGATGTTCGAAGTCGGGCCTCGCTTCGATGGAGCCGCCAAGCCGACCTTCGACTTTCACGACGCAAATGCTACGTCGATGTTTGTTTTGATAATCGATCGGATCAACTGTGCCAGAACGCAGTATGCATGCATCGAGTAAATCTATCTTCTCGTTTCGCGATTCAATCAATCCATCGAAGTGTGATTCCATGACTTTCCATGATTCATTTCGATTGTCCTTCTGCGATCTTACGCATTCACAACGTACCTTTGACCAAACCTTTAGCAAGCGATCATCAGATACGCTGAGGGGATACAATCGAATCAATCCGAGTTCTTTTGATACACCTATCGCACACATCGTTGTGCTTCCGTCTGAACAGCGATTTGGGGCTCCTTTAGCGATGATGGTTGCGTTGATCTCCAAACTTGATACCTCCAAATCTAAACCTTGCTGAAAAGGATCGGGCAGGATTCGAACCTGCCTTCGCTCAACTTGCGTGTCCCACCACGCCGCCGATCCGTGTTCCCCATCATCACACCGGCTGCTACGACTTGAGGGGAACTCAAGGTTCGTCTATTACTGCGTGCCGACTTGCAGCGTCCCGTATCGTGGACGACGATCGAAATATCAAAAGCCGTCTCTCCGGCTGTCACGACTGGTTGCCCCCGTCGTTCGGGTCGCACCCCTGCATCCAAGGGAACGCAACAACGCTGGGTCAACGCCAGCGATCAGAACGGGGCAATGGAATCGGCACGATTACTCGATGTGGTAATCGCAATCTGGATCCGGCGATTGAAGTAAACGTTGGCGTACTCACCCTTTGTTCGTTTCGTAAGCTCCAGCGTCGCATCCAGCAGCTCCTCGAGGCGTCCTGCCAACTCGCTGAACTTAGTTAGCACCAAGCCCAGAGTCTTCAAATCCCCTTTGACGAACGGCAATGAGGCCGCAGTGATCACCGAGTTTTTGAAAATGTGGCGCCCTGCCTGCGATCCCGACAGCACGATCAAATCCCACTTGATCATCGGATCGCCTTTCTGGCTGTGCTCCAGTCGTACCGAATCGATGCGAACTTGATACTTGCCATCGGGTACTTCATCCTGACTTGGCGCCTCTGCTGTGTTGAACTCATCGTCGAAGGCGGTAAGATCCACTTTGTCGCCATCGGATTCGTAGTTTTGGTAATTGCTCATTATTTAACCTTTCCAATCGGGGTACTTGCCGGCGTTGAACTGGTCGCTACGCTGCCATTGCCGGTTTGCTGGCTTCGAGCGGATGAATTGAATGCCTTTACAAAGGCGTCGTAATCGAGAGGTAGAACGTCAGGCAAACGACCCGTTCGGTCACCTGCTTCGTATGTTGGATGCCGCAGGCAATGTGACTATTGAACGCGTGCTGCGCACCAAACCGCATC
>JANLUJ010000612.1:0-4821 GCA_031363425.1 Pirellula sp. | reverse complement strand
CGAGGAGAGTGCGTCTGCTCTATTCAAACAACTTTTCTTGCAAGGCAATGCGGCTGAAGTCGAAGCTCAGATTAAAAAGTTAGACACTGGAAGAAGCATCCTCGATGCGATCGCCGACCAAACCAAAGATTTAGAAAGGCGTGCCAACACACATGATCGTGGTCGGTTAGAACAGTATTTTTCGAGTGTCCGCGACCTGGAATCGCGTTTGCTTGCCGCTCGGCAGTGGGAAAGCAAAACCAAACCAAAAATCGACGTTGAACCACCCATCGATCCGACCAATCCTGCTCAGTATTTGTCCAAGGTCCGACTGATGTACGAATCGGTCAAGCTGGCTTTTCAATCCGATTCGACTCGCTCGATCACCTTAATGCTCAACAGCGTTGGAACGCCGGTGGTCGAAATTCCCGGTAAGACGATCAGCGATGGCTACCACAACCTCTCCCATCATGGAAAGTCGGAAGAGAAACTTGCGCAATTGCGGGCGATTGATCTGGAACACATGAAGCTGTTGGCCCAATTTCTGGCCGAACTCAAGAGTGTAAAAGAAGACGATGAAACGCTGCTAGACCGCAGCATGATTTTGTACGGATCCAATCTTGGTGACGCCAACGCGCATTCGACCACGAACATGCCAATCCTCTTTGCGGGTGGCGGGTTCAAACATGGTCAGCATTTAGTATTTGACAAACAGCAGAACTATCCCTTGCCAAACCTGTTCGTATCGATCTTGCAGCGAATGGGGATCGAGCAGGACAAGTTCGCCTCTTCGACCGGGACCATGCGAGGCCTGGAACCAACATGATCGGCACAAATAGAATCGAGATCATTCGATATTGTCTGTCAACGATTGCGATGGCGATCGCGTTCAACGCATTTGCTGATGCGCAAGATTTAGCCATCGATTTTGAATCGGCACCAATCGGAAAACCTGTGCCAACTTGGTCCGACCAAGGAGTGACTTTTGGACTCGCACACCAGCCTAAAAAAAGCAAAGCTGTTGGTCGCATTTCATTTTTCCCCCATCTTGGAACGAACCACAAAGGGATCGTCAATGCGATGGCAAATGAGGCCATTCCAGTGCGAGCGACTTTTGAGAAACCGGTCAAACGCGTGCAACTTGTTTTGTGGGGATCAACAACAAGTTCGGCGCTGGTGGAAGCATTCGGTGTCGATGGCAATCGGATTGCACAAGACGGACTTGAGCAAGTGCCCGTTCGCAGGACGCCTGAAGACCACATCCCGTTTTTTGAACTTGCGGTGAAAGGCGAAGGAATCGCTTACATCGAAATTAGCGGATCACAGCCAGGTGGGTTTGTCGCTGTCGATGAAATCCGCTGGAGCAACTGAATGATCAAAAATCAACTTACCCTGAGTCGAACCAGGACTCACTTGGATGAACGCACAGTATTATCTGTCGGAGACCTTGCAATTGTATTTCAAGTGACCAGCGACCAACCCTATTGTTCCTATACAGTGACATAGTTCCACTTTCGTAAAAGGATTCACAATGACCTCTCGATTGCCAGTTATCGCTTACTTCGTTTTCTTAATGATTTCGGTCGGAAAGGCTCAGGAGACTGCACCCGCAAACGACTGGATGCCATCAACTATTAATCAGAAAGGGAAAGAGTATCCGCAAGTAAACTCGGAACGTCGCGCACGCTTTCGCGTTATGGCTCCGGAGGCTCAAAGCGTTTCGGTCAGCTTGGGCAAAGTTGCATTGACCAAGGGAGACGATGGAGTTTGGACGGGCGTCACCGCTCCTTTGGATGAGGGATTTCATTACTACAGTTTGAAAATTGATGGAGCCGATGTACCTGATCCGAACAGCCTCTATTTCTTCGGCGCGATGCGATGGGGAAGCGGAATTGAAGTGCCCGCCGCTGATCAGGATTTTTACGCTCTCAAAAACGTTCCACATGGCCAGCTTCGACAAGTCCTTTTGTTTTCCAAGACGACGGACTCGCACCACAAAGCGTTTGTTTACACTCCGCCAGGATACGAGAGGGACACCGAAACTCGCTATCCTGTGTTGTATCTTCAACACGGCTGGGGCGAAGACGAGAATGGTTGGGGCGCACAAGGTCATGCTAACTTGATCATGGACAACCTGATCGCTGCTGGCAAAGCGAAGCCGTTCATTATCGTGATGACTTACGGCATGACCAACGACGTACCCTTGGGTGGACCGCGCAGCGGAGCTGGTGGTGGGCGTCCTGCCTTCAACTTCGACAAGTTCAAAGGTGTGCTGCTGGACGATTTGGTTCCGTATGTCGATTCCAATTATCGAACCCTTGCCGATCAGCCCAATCGAGCGATGGCAGGTCTATCGATGGGTGGAATGCAAACGCGAACGATCGCCCCAGCGAACCTCGACAAGTTCTCGGCTATTGGATTGTTCAGCGGCGGCAGCATCGGCGCTGACAGCATTACCAACATGGACGACTTCAAGCAAAAGGTCAAGCTTGTCTTTGTTGGCTACGGGAGCAAAGAACTCGGCGGCAATCGAGGAGGTTTTGGCGGTGACCCCAAGGCGGCGACGGAAGGCTTGAAGACAGCCGGCGTCAACGCACACTTTTACGCATCGCAAGATACCGCCCATGAGTGGCAGTCCTGGCGACGATGTTTGTACCAAATGGCGCCACTGTTGTTCAACGACAAGCGCGGTGACGACCTGACGGGTACCCGTCGTTATGCGGATGGAATGCTAGGAGTCATGGGTTACAAAGCCACCGAGCCGAAAGTTTCGTATCTTGAACCGGCAAGTGCAGAAGGCTCAACTACTCCAGTATCGCTCCCCATCGCCGAGTCGCGACCGCAAAAGGAGGCCAAACCGACCGCGGCATTGGTGGCATTGAAAGACGTTTTTAAAAATGCCTTTCGAGTTGGCGTGGCCGTTAATCGATCGATGATGACGGGCCAAGCCTTTCGTCGCTCGGAGGACGATGTCGCTCGCGACGTTGCGCATGTGAAGCGGCAATTCAATCATGTCGTTGCAGAGAACGACATGAAATGGCAAATGATACACCCTCGATCGGGCGCAGAAGGTTTCGAATTTGCTCCCACGGATGCACTTGTCCATTTTGCTCAAAGCAACAACATGGAGATTGCTGGACACACGCTGGTATGGCACTCGCAAACGCCTAACTGGGTATTCGAAGGAACTCATTTACCAGTCGATTCCAACGCTAGCCAAGCTGACAATGCGAACACGCGCTTGCCCACAGGTAGTGAGCTGACGGTTAGTCCCCCGCGTGCTGCCGTTGCCAATGGTGCAAATGCACCGACCACTCCCAATGCAGAAGTCCCAGGCAACCCGCGCCCTGGACGTGGACCTGGAGGCCCAGGTGGTCCGGGCACGGCTGGTTTCGGCGGCTTTAGAGGATTCGATCTAAACGGCCCACGCGCTTCGCGAGAAGAATTGCTGGACCGCATGCGAGATCATATTCATACCGTGGTTGGACGCTACCAAGGCAAAGTCAAAGTATGGGATGTGGTAAACGAAGCGATTTCCGATTCCGGCCCCGACGTGCTGCGTCGTTCGCCATGGTCGGTCATCATTGGCCCTGACTTTATTGCCAAAGCATTTGAGTATGCGCATGAAGCGGACCCAGATGCCATCTTGCGCTACAACGATTACGGGTTGGAAAATCCAGAGAAGCGCAGCAAACTTATCAAGTTGATCAAGACGCTTCAATCTCAAAAAATTCCTGTTGGCGCGATTGGCTCACAAGCTCATTGCAATGTTTCAACTACCTTCGAAGCGATGGATCAGGCGCTGACGGAGATGGAATCGCTCGGCTTGCCAATTCACATCACGGAACTCGATGTGAACTCTGCCGCTGCAGGTCAACGGGGTACTGGAGCAGACATAGGATCGAATGCAGCCATCACGCAAGGCGGTTTGGTTGCAGACGCAGATAGTCGCTTGGCCAACGCGTACGCAGGCCTGTTCCGAGCATTCATTAAGCACAAAGAATCGATCGAAGTCGTTACATTTTGGGGTGCCAACGACGCCGTTTCCTGGCGTTCGCAAGGAAGTCCGCTGTTGTTCGATGGTAGCAACAAACCGAAGCCAGCGTTTAACGCAGTTGTTAAGGTCATCACAGATTAGTAGACTGCAGCTCGACATCGCAGCGGAAACTCTCGCTTTTATCTGGAAGGAAAATCAGCATGGATGCAAGCGAGAAATGCCAAATTTTTTGCAAGGTTTGGCGTAGTAAACGCATCTATCTCAGAGAATCCAATTCGAAGCTACTGAGTGACAATATAAGGAGTCCATCCCATGACGATTTCGTATCCAATTTGTTTAGCTCCCCTAACGATTCTGATTTGGATTGGAATGACGGATTTTGGCGGGTTGTTGGCGTTTCAAGTGAAACCAGAGACATCGAGAATCGGCGTTATCGATCCGCGAGTCGAAACCATGTTTGCGATTCAGTTGTTGGCCGGCTATGAGGAAACGGGGCTCATCAGCGAATTCGAGAGCGGCTACAAAAAATCGATGCGAGATCATTTCGCGCCTTTTGCGGATCACGCCGCCGTCAAACTTTTCAAAGAACGCATGACTCAAGGCTTTAATTTCGACGCCCCACTAACTTTTATGCTGTTCCATGATTCCGCCGACCAAATGAAGCCCTCGCGTCCGTACTCGGATTCTCTGTTAAAACGAATCGGGGGAGATCAAATCGCTGAACAGTTCCAGGTCACTATACGCGATTTTGCAAACGTATCGCACGCCGCCGATTTTTTTCGACGACAAGAAGCGGTTTTCGATGCGATCACAACACGCGCGAGGAAAGACCTACAGCTTGAAAA
>JANLUJ010000611.1:0-1632 GCA_031363425.1 Pirellula sp. | reverse complement strand
GCGGCCGACAAAGGTATTCACTTAAGCATTTTTACTCAGCCGCTCTCCGGTGTCGATCGGGCCATACTCGATGGTGAAGTCGATGGTTTCGTTCGTGTGTATTGCAAGAAAGGCTCCGATCAAATCCTCGGTGCGACAATCGTGGCTGCACATGCCGGCGACATGATTGGTGAAATCGTCATGGCCATGAAGCATCGAATCGGTCTCGGGAAAATCGCTGCCACCATTCATCCCTATCCAACTCAGGCCGAGGCCATTCGCAAGCTAGGCGATCAGTTTAACCGAACAAAACTGACACCGCTTGTGAAATCACTTTTCAACAAGTGGTTGTCTTGGACTCGTTAGACAGATCAAACTCACACGTTCAGTTTATTCACCAAAGAACACGAAAAGAAACGTCAAATGCAAGCTTCATGGACACTTGGCAAAGTCAACCAAGGGGAACGATCCCATGAATCCGTGCTTTGGCATTGATCGCAAGAATCCCTATGCAATTTTCTTGGCGACACGAGATAAAAACTTCTCTCGTTTCTTTTCTGGAAGTGTGATTGCTTACCGACTTGAAAAGCGTACTGTGTCATCATCCTGTGCAACGAATGGTTAACTCGTCGACATTATCCCTAGCTAATTTAGAAAATGGCAATGTTTGTGAGTTGATTGCGAGTTCCAAACCCAGTAAAAAACTACTTTGAGAAGTGATTATCATGCGACTCATTCGAATGGCTGAACTGTTAGGGTTACCTTTACTCTGGGCACTCGGCGTTTATGGCGCCCTATCACTTCAGCATTCCACGCTTGCAAATGACCACGCCATTTGTGGCCCATGGGGATGCGGGCCGACGACTTCGGCGCTAATCGCAATGCACGTAGGTTGGCTCGCAGTCTTAGCGCCTCCGATAATTTTCTTTCCTTTTAGAATTCACCTAGGTTGCAAACATACCCAGTGCTTAAGCGTTTGTTTGGTCGTCGTGGGTCTCGTAGGCATGACCGCAATTGTCGCTTGGCAATGGCTTTTCTGGTTACCTCAGGCAGGAGAATCGTCTCGGCCATATATCTGGCACCGCTGCGGATTCGCAATTGCGACCGCAGTCGACTGGCCACTCGCACAGTTTTTCTTGATTGGAGTTTCACTTTGGTTCCTTAACCCATTCTTCCGGAGAGAGCTATTCGATGCAACACATGCAAAGGTGGCGAGCGATTCAAACGAAGACATCAAGGAAGATGGTAAATGATCACTGAGGTCGCGACATGGCGTATGCGTAGAGGGTTTCTCCGTGTTCGGAAACCCATTTGCTTGGGTCTAGCTTTGGTAACTGCTCTTGTTGTCCCAGTAACAGCAGCCGATCGCGCCAACCATCGGCGACGTCCGATTGGCTTACCGTCGTTACAAATTTGACCATGCCCATCCGTTGATCGGAGTCACGATGCTCCGGAACCAATCGAGGCGAAAACGACTGGAGTCACGACTACTTCTTTTTCTTGAATTGCCGATCCAAATCTGCGAAAAAGTCATCGACAATCTGAATGCGTCCAACTGTGTTCTCCACGCCTTCGCGGATGTCGGCCACCTTCGATGGTTTCGATGTAACCATTGTCCCGCTTATCGAATTTACAACGCAACCCAAGATCGTG